>QNER01000322.1 GCA_003646175.1 Candidatus Parabeggiatoa sp. nov. 1 | reverse complement strand
GCACTATTTTTGACAGCGTACGGTTGTAAGTGCATGGACATAATTAATCTGGCATTTGATTCTCAGAAATCTCTCATGCAAATACCTTAAACGTTTTATGTCTAAGCACTTATCGGTTGGAATTCTTTCTTGAACGATATCCATTATTCCATGAAGTACAACGAATCCCAGAAATAAACGAATGGCTCATTTCAGGTTATAACTATAGATGTGAAGAATAATAACTCTCACAGATAGCATCCCTTCGAGGGATGCTATGCGTTATGGCTGTTGAAATTATTTATTTTTCTGAAAAACGATAGCTCAAGTTTGAGTCACTCTGAGTGGACGGTCACGTTTTGGTCGTCCCTACCAGCCAATAAAAGTGTTAATTGGTAGGCAATCGGACGATAAGATCAAACAGAACGTACAAAATATGATGGGCAGGCACACCTTTATCCAACAGTTGCTGAATAATTTGCTGTGCCAGTGTCGTTTTGCCCACTTGACGTGGCCCACGCCGGCCCACAATGTGGCCAAAATCCCCCTTTCCCCTTTTCGCTCCCCCCTTTCCCCTTTTTTATTTAATTGATGGCACACCCTCGTCAAGCAACTGAGCCAACCTATCACGCAAACAATCCAGTTGCTCAGTAGAATACAACGCATGATTTCTGTAGTCAGTCACAAAGAAAACGTCTTCAACCCGAGAACCAAATGTAGCAATCTTGGCTTTTTTAACCCGCACTTCACAAGCCACGAAAGCTTGTGCAATACGCGATAATACGCCGGGCCTATCCGTCGTAACGACATCTACAATGGTATGATTATTAAGATGATTTTGGGTAAAAGTCACCCGGGTTGGCACCGGAAAATGTTTGATCTGTCTGGGAATATGACGAATGATTGGAGAATACGGCATATTGATATCGCGGATTAACGCTTGTTTAAGGCCTTGTAAAATTTCATCAACTCGTTCCGGTGGGCTGATTTCGGCGCCGTTTTCTTCTACCACTGTATAACCGTTAATGGTGTACTCACTTTGAGTCAGCATGATATAAGCATCAACAACGGTCAAATTTTGTTGTTCTATAAAATAAGTGGTGTCAGCAAACAAATAGTCGCGATCTCGCGTCAATATAATAAATTCAGTGCCGCCTTTAGTCTCGTGACGTTCCAGCACAAGGGGAATCTCTGGATGGGTATGGTTTAAAATGGCTTGTGTCTCGCGAGCAACGTCTTGCGGTGAGGCGTATAAAAAATAATCATCACCCAAATCTTTCCATAAAGCGGTGATACGCTCATTGTCCTGGGTATTCAGTAAACGACGGGCCTCTTTTTGAATTTCCTGAATGTGGTGTTGTTTATCTAACACATTATCCTGATTATGCTCCAAAACGGTGCGGGCTTTTTGGTAAAGTTCGATCAACAACACATTTTTCCAACTCGTCCACAATTTGGGGTTAGTCGCCCTGATATCGGCGACTGTCAACAGGTATAAATAATTAAGACGCACACTGTCTTCAACGCGCTGGGCAAAGGTTTTGATAACTTCAGGATCGGAAAGATCTTGACGTTGAGCAGTGGTAGACATCAGCAAATGATAGCGTACTAACCACGCCACAAAACGAGCATCATTGTCGCTTAAACCATGAAGTTGGCAAAAATTTAAGGCCTCTGTTTCGCCTAATTTGGAATGATCACCCCCCCGTCCTTTAGCAATATCATGAAATAAACCCGCTAGGTACAACAGTTCGGGCTTGGGGAGTAATGGTATGATTTTGGAACAAAATGGGAATTCATCGTAAAACTCAGGCAAGCTCAAGCGTCTGAGGTTACGCACGACACAAAGTGTGTGCTGATCAACGGTATAAACATGAAATAAGTCATATTGCATTTGTCCAACGATATTGCCAAACGCGGGAATGTAAGCGGCAAGAACGCCATAGCGGTTCATGCGCCGTAAAACATGGGTTAAGCCTTGCGGTTGGCGGATAATTTCAAAAAAAAGGCTGCGTGCCCGTAAATCTTTGCGAAAAGCACCATCAATTAAATGCTTATAATGAAGTATTAGACGGATAGTAGCGGCACGTATGCCCTTAATCTCTGGATGTTGCTGCATCAATAGAAAAATTTCCAGCAACGCAAAAGGGTAATTGACAAAGACTTTATTGTGAGTGACTTCAATAAAGTCATTGTAGACTTGAAAACGTTTGTTTAAGGAGTGAACAGTAGCCGGCATATCGGCATACAATATGGCTTCCCGAAACAATTGCAACAACATATCATTGAGGGTGTTGATTTCTTTGACGGTGCGGTAATACCGTTTCATCAACTTTTCCACCCCCAAACCCGCCTCATCATCGCTGCAGTCAAAACATTTCGCAAGCGTTTGTTGATAATCAAACAGTAAACGCTCTTCATGCCTTTTCGCAACCAGATGTAAATGGCAGCGAATTTCCCACAGAAATTCTTGGGCTTCGCTTAGGGTTTGATATTCTTTTTCCGTTAAAAAACCCTGTTGGATCAAATCATGTAAAGTGGTGGCACCAAAATGACGTTTTGCTACCCAACCTATCATTTGAATCTCACGCAATCCGCCGGGGCCTTCTTTAATATTGGGTTCTAAATTGCAAGCGGCATCATCATACTTAAAATGACGCAGAGTTTGCTCTTTGAGTTTAGCCGCAAAAAATTCTTTATGGGGCCAAATGCAATCCGGTGCTACAGCGGCTTGCATGGCTTGAAACAAACTGTCCGAGCCGATGAGTAAACGCGCTTCGATGAGATTTGTCACTACGCTAATCTCGCTCGCGGCCTCTTGTTTGCATTCTGCCAATGTACGCACACTATGCCCGACTTCAAGGCGGATATCCCATAATAATCGGACAAAGTGTTCAATACAGTTTTGTGCCACAGCATCCATTGGCGATTCCAACAGAATCAGCAAATCCACATCGGAGTATGGATGCAATTCACCGCGTCCATAACCGCCGACAGCGATGAGTGCCACTGTCCCTGGGTTAAGACAAGCACAATGTTCTTGCCAGACTTGTAATAGGATTTGATCAATTAACCAAGCGCGTTGGAGTACATAGTCGGTGGCATTTTTGCGATCTTGAAAACGTTCTGTCAATATGTCATGTCCCTGTTTTAAGGCATTGCGAAATATTTTAAGATCGGAACCGGTATTGGCTTCGAGTTCGTTTTCAAACTGTGGCAGATTAAAAAGTTCAATATCAGTATAATTAGTCGTGTGCATGTCGGTTATCAATTGTCATAATGCGAATAGCGAATAGCGAATGGATTGACTTTTCTTTGCAAATCAGGGTTACCGAAATTCAAGAGGTGATGACTAAAAAGGGGTTGTCAGGAAAATAAAAATAATTAGTTTGTCCTTCCAAACTAAAGTTTGGACTCCGGAGTCCAAGATTTATCTTGGACCTTCCAAACTAAAGTTTGGACTCCTGTGCATCCCTCGAAGGGATGTTATTTGATAAATAATAGAATATATAGAATCAATTGATTAAATTCAATAATTTTATAACTATTTGATATTTAAAGCCGAACTCACGTTAATAAAATCTATAGACGTTCAGAAAAATATTTAGGGCAAAACCTTCAAAGTTTCCAAAACTTTGAAGGTTTATAACTGAAATTATTATTCTTACAAACTATAATAAATTAAATTAAAGAAAAATATCCCAATGACAGATACATCAAGGCAGTTGAGGGACAACACCGAAAATTGGAACGCGCCCTTCATGACACAAATGCAAACCGCATTTTGATAATATATAAGTTATTATCTGATGTTACGCACATTGCTTCGACGATGTCACAGTTTGTGCGAAAAAGCGGAAAGTTCGATACGATGATGATGTTTGGTGAAAGGGCTTGCGGGGGCAACCACAAGGGATTGCCTCTACAATATATAATGATATGTAGGGGCAATCCTTTATGGTTGCCCCCCTGGACTCATTTTGAAGCGTTGTGCGTCATAGAGTTTTTAAATGAAATGCGAAGGCCGTCGTTTCATCGTTTGCTATTCGCGAGTTGCGATTTCTCATGGCCGTTAAATGAAAAGTGAAATTGTTTGCTATTCGTGAATATAAAATTATTCATGGCCGTTAAATAAAAAGCGAAGGCTGCTATTTTCCATTTGCTATTCGCGATTTAAGTTTATGGGCGTTAAATAAAAGGGGTAACCGCGAGGGATTGTCCATCGAGGCAAAAGTTTTTCTATTAGGGCAAAAACCTTCAAGGTTTCCAAAACCTTGAAGGTTTCTAACTGCCTCAAAAACCTTCAAGGTTTCCAAAACCTTGAAGGTTTCTAACGGCCTCAAAAACCTTGAAGGTTTCCAAAACCTTGAAGGTTTCTAACTGCTCATGGTTGCCCCTTTGGACTCATTTTGAAGCGTTGTGCGTCAGATGAGTTATTATATAAAGGAAATAATTTTTCCATCAAACTTTTGAACTATGAATCGATTTTTTTTATACTTATTAATAGTCATTTTATATTTGCTGCTACCCATCCAAGTCCAAGCCGGTGGCAAAGCGTGGGTGCTGGAAATCAAAGGGGCTATTGGTCCCGCCACCGCGGATTATTTGAAACGCGGCATGGAAGAAGCACAGGACAAGGGGGTTAGCTTAATTGTGTTGCGAATGGATACGCCCGGTGGCTTGGATATCGCAATGCGTGATATAGTGCAATCTATTATTGCGTCTTCAATACCCGTCGTCACCTACGTTGCGCCTTCTGGTGCACGGGCTGCCAGCGCGGGCACGTATATCCTTTACGCCAGCCATGTTGCAGCAATGGCTCCGGGTACCAATTTGGGTGCGGCAACCCCGGTGCAGATTGGTGGGTTTGGCGTATTACCGGATGAATCAAGCGATTCTGATGAGGACGATAAAGAAACGCCCGTTGATAAGGCCACCAAATCAGCGAGCGACACGATGACGCATAAAATGGTTAATGATGCTGAGGCCTATCTGCGTTCTTTGGCACAACTGCATGGGCGCAACCCCGAATGGGCCGCCGAAGCGGTGCGTGAATCTGCCAGTTTATCTGCTCAGGATGCTTTGGAAAAGGGCGTTATTGATTTAATGGCGGTGGGTCTTCCAGAACTACTGAGAAAACTAAATGCGAGACAAGTCAACATATTAGGTCAACCGCATCGAATTTTTACGTCGGATATAGAGATACAAATTATTGAACCAGACTGGCGAAATAAGCTACTGTCTGTTATTACTAATCCGAATGTAGCCTATATTCTGATGCTGTTAGGGATTTACGGTTTGTTTTTTGAATTGTACAATCCCGGTGGCGTGTTGCCCGGGGTGATAGGGGGTATTTCCTTATTACTGGCTTTGTTTGCTTTCCAAGTGCTGCCGGTCAATTATGCCGGCATCGCTCTGATTTTGCTGGGTATTGCGTTTATGGTGAGCGAGACGTTTGTTCCCAGTTTTGGGGCCCTTGGTATAGGCGGTTTGATTGCCTTTGTGATTGGCTCCGTTATTTTGATAGATACTGATACGCCTGATTACGCGATTTCACGTCCCCTTATTGGGGGATTTAGTTTGGTCAGTTTTGTGTTCTTTGTATGGACGATCAATATGCTCGTCAAAATGCGAACACGTCCGGTGGTGAGTGGCTTTGAAGAAATGTTAGGGCAAGAGGGTCAGTGCTTGAGCAATGATGGCGGTAAGTTACGTGTCTATGTCCATAGCGAGGCTTGGAATGCCCAAGCACTGACTGATATTACCCCTGGACAGCGCGTTAAAGTCACAGGTATAGACGGATTGCTGTTAAAAGTTGAGGCCTTTGAGGATTCTCAAACGAAGACTGAAGAAAAAATAATGGGAAAAACCATTTCCAAACCAGTGTAATGGTCAAATGTGATGCTGTAAGAAAGGTAACGGAATAGGTAATATAGTTTGTAAGAATAATAATTTCAGTTAGAAACCTTCAAGGTTTTGGAAACCTTGAAGGTTTTGCCCTAAATACTAGAATCGCTCCAAGGGAGGGGAAAGAAATGTTTTTAAGGTCGAGCCAATAGTGTCATTCCGTGTTAAACCGGCCTGAAATTCAAAGAGTTGACCGATTGGGTAGTCTCTACAAAGCAATGCGGGTGTTAAAAATAAATGACTTACAAAAAAGGGCTATCCATTAACTGAACGATGTTCAGATTACCAGGGCTGGTTTTTCTTGATAATTTAAACGGCGTTGGTCATCATTTCGTCAAAGGTTTTTTTGTTGCCCACCAATGTCCTTTTATTGCCCACCTCTTCGATTTGGTGGGCAACAAAAAGACGTTACCCACCCTACAATTGACTTTTCTGGATAAATAGAAGGGTGCCATAATTTAAACCATAAAGTTAATGCTGTTATTGGGCGGTTTAAACTCTACCAAACCGGTAAATGAAATTTAACTCTGTGTAACTTTGTGGAGCGAAGTGCCCTGAAGTGTGTATGACTTATTTCATTTTAACTTTTTATGACCTATTACTCGATGTTCAAGTTTTTGGCGTTGGGTTCTGTTGCCCCTATTAACCAGGGGGGCGTTGGTCATCATTTCGTCAAAGGTTTTTTTGTTGCCCACCGTCGTCGAGTTGGTGGGCAACAAAAAGACGTTACCCACCCTACAATTGACTTTAAAATTTAACCAGCATTTCGTTTTATACTTACCACAGTCATGAATTGAACTTTTTTTATTTTTCGAGCCTAAAATAATTCTTTGAATTGAAATAAAAAATTCAATTTAACTCTGGGGAACGAAGTGCCCTGAAGTGTGTATGACTCATTTCATTTTAACTTTTTATTACCTATTGCCCTTCTGCCCATTACATTACCTTCGGTCCATTTTTAAGCCAAAGCAAGCGGTTCACCTAACTAAAGGTATTTATCACTATGATGATGGAATTTGTTATTGGTATCGCGGTTTTAGTCATGGCATTTTTGTTCTACTCTTTGAAAATTATGCGCGAGTATGAGCGTGGTGTCATTTTCTTCCTAGGTCGTTATCAGACCGTCATGGGGCCGGGGTTAATTATCGTTATCCCCGGCCTTCAACAGATGGTCAAGATAGATATGCGAACTGTGGTGATGGATGTGCCCACCCAAGATGTTATCTCGCGGGACAATGTGTCAGTCAAAGTCAACGCAGTGCTTTACTTTCGGGTTATCCACCCCGACAAAGCCGTCATCCAAGTGGAAGATTTCCAACAGGCCACCAGTCAACTGGCTCAAACCACGCTACGTTCAGTATTAGGTGGTCACGAACTGGATGAGATGCTGGCGGGACGTGACAAACTTAACCGAGATATTCAAGAAATCTTGGATATACAGACAGATGCGTGGGGTATTAAAGTTTCCAATGTGGAACTCAAGCATGTCGATTTAGACGAAAGTATGATCCGAGCCATTGCCCGTCAAGCTGAAGCCGAGCGCGAGCGCCGCGCAAAAATTATCCATGCCGATGGTGAACTTCAAGCCTCGGGAAAGTTGCTGCAAGCTGCTGAAATTATGTCTGCCCAGCCTCAAGCCCTCCAGTTGCGTTATTTACAAACGATGAGCGATATTGCTTCTGAAGATAAGACGCACACTATTGTATTCCCGCTACCGATGGATTTGATTACACCTTTGCTAGGGTTGCTTGACAAACAGGCTGCAAAAAATTAAGGTAAGGCTTCAAGCGGCGAAGTGCCGGTTGAGACATTCGATGTTTTTAAAACATCGGATGTTTATACACCACCACCCATCAATTGTTTTCATTTCTATTAAAAAACATTTAAGCCCGCTTCAAAAATGTTGGGGGCAAGCGAAGGTTCCAATTATTTGATAAAATTTGGTAACTACTCAGCCCCAACGGGGCTCCTTATTATAGCCTGGGGCAACGCCCCAGGTGCAGCGGGGCTCCTTATTATAGCCTGGGGCAACGCCCCTGGTGTTTATGATTGTTCCCAGGGCGTTGCCCTGGGCTTTAATAAAGCGCCCTTTCAGGGCTGAGTAGTTACGATTTTTGAAAATTTGTCATGAATTTAATTTC
>QNER01000321.1 GCA_003646175.1 Candidatus Parabeggiatoa sp. nov. 1 | reverse complement strand
TTGATTGAGTGTCTATCAATTTTGATAGCGTTCAAGAACCACCAAAATGCCATCGCATAAACCATAATCTTTATATTATACAAGCACTTGAACTCAAAAAAAGCGAGTTGGCACAAATATTGATTGCTACTCAACCAACATTTACCCTTCCACTGGAAGTCGGAAATGGAAAATGGGTCAGAGTTGGCTTAGATCTTTATTGCCATTTTACAGAGATTAGATAATTACAGTCTAAATTTGAGACTGACAGCGGGAAATAGTTGTAAATAAAAATCTCTTGAAATACAATAACTTAAATTTAGTTTGAGTGGTTGGCAGTTGTTTTGCAAGATTAATAGCGGTTTACAATCCACCTTCTCGCTTGAAGCAATACTGATTTGGGTGTGCAGTGTGGGTGATGTAAAGTAGGTTTTTCAATCAGTGAAGCATCATCGGAAAAAACGCAAGTCCATAGTGCTTTGAAATGGGTATTCTAAATAACCAGAATGTGGCGTACATTAAAATAAGCTGCCAAGTATATACCAATTCCAACTAGGAATCAAAATCAATTACTCTGATCCCTTGATTCCCATTTCGGGCATTATTTTTTATGGCGTTTGAACAAGGAAAAGTCCTATTTTACTACCACTAATTAGTTTGCATAATTGGCATTGATTTCGCCGTAGAGTTAGGGTAACTTATTTTTGGCTACTTATTTTTGGCTGTATAATTGTAATTGCTTTTGGTGATTATTCCATTGGCTTAAAATTGTTTTATAATTATATATTGACTGATGCTGTGAAGGAACAAACCGCATCCTACGAACTATTAATGTCTCATCGTTTTAAAAGGAGAATCATTCTGCAAAAAGAAACAAAACTAACAAAACCATACCGAGTTGGTGAATGGTTGCCATCAGATCAGAAAATTCTTGACAACTGGGTAGCTTCCCTTATTGAAGAAGTGGATGCTGAGAAAAAAGAATTCCTTCCGGTTATTAAAGAATTTCAAGAGTTTATAGAGTCCGACCCTGAATTCTATATGCTTTTTAATCAAATGTTTACTCAAGTTCCTGAAAAATACCAGACCGACCCGGTGGGAAAACCGCAAGTCCGGAGCTACATACACATGCTGGAGCTTCTAAATGCAATAATGCAAAAAGCGCCGGAGTATAACAATACTGGTTTAGTTGGCTTTCCGATAAATGCCATTTTGGATTATGCAATGGGAACAACAAGCGGTTTCGCAGCTTTTTTAAATGACAAGGTTAATCGTCAGTTAAAAAAAGTGCTTAACGAATGGGCTATATTCCTGAAGTCGAAAGACTCTCTTTACGTTTTAAGCAGAAACCAAGAAGAGTTGGAGGGACATAAATTAGACATCGACAAAAACAGCTGGTTCGGAACTGATGCAAAGGCTGAAATGCCAAATTTTAGCACGACTTTTAGGTGTGATCCTACAAAGCCGTACTATGGCTTTACATCATGGGATGATTTCTTCCTAAGAAAATTCAAGGAAGGACAAAGGCCAATAGCAAGCCCTAGTGATGATTCCGTTGTTGTTAATGCATGTGAATCTGCTCCTTTAAGTATATTGGAAAATGTAAAGAAGGAGGATAAATTTTGGATTAAAGGGCAGCCATATTCTCTAAGGCATATGCTTGCCAATGATAGTTTTACTGATAGATTTGTGGGTGGAACAATTTATCAGGCATTTCTAAGTGCTCTAAGTTATCACCGTTGGCATAGTCCGGTCAGTGGTACAATTATAAAAGCCTATGTAGTAGAGGGCAGCTACTATTCGGAAGCTTTGGTTGCAGGTTACGATCCGTCTGCTCCTAATGATTCACAAAGATATCTAACGGAAGTTGCAGCCAGAGCTTTAATTTTTATTGAAGCTGATAACAAAGACATAGGGTTAATGTGTTTTATGGCGGTTGGAATGGCGGAAGTTTCTACATGTGAGATTACAGTTTATGAAGGTCAGCATGTAAAAAAAGGCGATGAACTGGGAATGTTCCATTTTGGGGGTTCTACCCATTGCCTGATTTTTAATCCTAGTGTGAATATTGATTTTGATCTGCATGGGCAAGTACCTAGCATGAATTCAACAAATATCCCAATAAATTCCAAGATTGCTGTTGTGACGAAAATGCCTTCCGTGACCTCATAATCAGTATTTGTTGATTAATGGTACTCGTAGTTTAGCTGTGGAACTGATACATAGATATCAGAGTTCAAGTTGGGATACTATGTTTATGACCATTGATTCATTAGTACAAATTGGACTTGAACACAAGAGTGAAGATAGCGATCCAGCCAAGTAGGTCGGATTTTCTCGTTCCCACGCTCCAGCGTGGGAACGAGAAAACATTATTCTGTATTTTACGCAATCAGGAAACACTATAACAGATACTTAGTAACAAATTCGCTATCAAATAAGATTCTTCATTACATATGAAAATTTATGGCGGATTAAGAAGTTAACCAAATTCACGATTCACATCTTTTTTATAAACTTATGTTAACAAACGAGTAAATGAACTGTGACTAACAAAATAAAATCACATCGCCCGACACCCAGTGAACTGGGTCATTTTTTTGAAATGAGGAATGTCGGGTGTGAACCTCCTCCAAAAAGCAAGATATATAGTTGCGATAAACCATCTCCGGTGCGTGCTATCGCAGAATACGAACCAATGGGAGGCGTTTTGATAGCTTACCCGGGTACAATTGCCCCATCCGAAAAACAACTCCCACCGACTGGGCCACGAGAATTTGGCATTCCAAATGAGCTGATCATTCGTATGCAACAGGCTGATTCCGAACTACCTGTGCAAATTTTTATTATGTGTGACGATCAGGGACAACGCAGCAAGGTAATTGATGATCTAACAGCTACAGCAGCTAGTTCGAAAGGACTTAAGTTTGATCCCGATCTGATTCATTTTGTACCATGGGATACGGATACTTATTGGACCCGTGATTACGGACCATGGTGGGTGTATAACAAAGGTACGGGTTATTACGGTATCGCCAACCATATTTACACTACTTTGGGCGGTGGTTCGGTTGGACTAGTAGAAGGTGCCGAAGGTGTTGATCCTATGGAAGGATCAGGGATATTTAGACCCAATGATGAGTATGGTGCTATTCGGTTCTCCGATTTTCTTAATGCACCCATTCGTAAGTGGAATAAAGCCGAATGGAATAAAATCAAAAAACTACCGCCCATTGATGTCCACAACTGGTATTGCACTGGGCTTCTCGACGTTGGAGGCAACTATATGGTCACAAGTAATAGTATCATAGCGTCCTCCTATCTAGTAGCAACCCAAAACGAGCTTCCCGTACACAAAGAGGAGCAGACAACAGATCCATGTGCATATACCATTGAAGAGCGCATGAAGTACATCTTAGAACAGTTGAATCGTTTTATGGGGCTGACTACGTACCATGTGCTGACCGATCCGTCGGGTACCTATATCGGGCATATTGACTGTTGGGGTAAATTCTTGGCCGATGACAAAGTGCTGATAGCCAAATCGCAAGACGCAAAGGTCAACGATGCTTACGATAAGATAGCAGAATCGTTTAATACAGAAGGTTTCAAGGTTTACCGTGTATTATGCCAAGACATCTACGTTCCTATCGTATCTCAACCCGCTACAACGGCCGCTTACACCAATAGCCTCATTCTTAATGATCATGTCTATGTTCCAATTGTCGGTGGGAAATATGCAGAAGACGACGAAAAAGCACTCTCAGTCTACAGTGAAGCACTTCCTAATCACACGATTGTAGGGATTATCGGAAAACCCGAAACTCCCTGGTTGGGTACTGATGCCTTGCACTGTCGCACACGTGGTGTTCCAAGAACAGTAGTGGATAACTGGCTGAAGAGCAAATCCAAGGGTGTTGTGACTAAAAGGCCTTCCGTGACCACATAATCAGTATTTGTTGATTAATGGTACTCGTAGTTTAGTTGTGAAACCGATATATAGAAATCATTTTTTAGCTACTTTTACGCGACGCTAGAGCGTTGAGGTACGCGTTCCCACGCTGAAGCGCTCATCGTTATACATAAGTATTTAAGTGTTTGATTTAAAATGGTTTTTCGTAGGGTGGGTAGAGCGGTAGCGAAACCCACCCTACATTTATTGCTTTTCGACTTGTGTATAACGATGAGCGCTTCAGCGTGGGAACGAAAAAAAAGTCAAGCCTGTCAACTGATATTATAAGTAACAAATTCGCTATCAAATAAGAAAATCTATCTCATGCAGTTTCTATATACAAATGTTACTGGCAAAGAGAGAAAAAATTATGAAAAGTATAATTGACAATCGTTTTATTGTATGCCTTCTTTGGATGGCTATGATATGCAGTATTTTACCTAGCAAAGATGTAGATGCCTGCACAAGCATAATGGCAGGCAAAAAGGCAACCGATTCGGAAATCATTTTAGTTGCCCGTAACGAAGATTTTTCTAAGAATAATTGGAACAAATACTTGGTGTTCCGCCACTATCCTGAATATCATACCAAAAATGGTAGTGATAATCCCGTTGTCAAAGAGGGAATCTGGACTTTGGGTAATGGTCTGAAAGTGCCGGTACCTGAGAATGAATTCAGTTACAGTGCAATGCCAGATGCAGATGCCTATGAAGAGGCGACAAATGCCATTGGCAATCGTTTTTATTTTGAAGAACGCGGTATTAATCAACGTAATGTCGCCATATCCGCAACCAACTCAGTGGAAGTTAACGACAAGGCCAAAAGAGCAGACCCACTAGTCACAATTGGTATCGCAGAATCAATAATCCCAACCCTAATCCTGCCACAGGCTGAAACAGCCCTTGGTGCGGTACAACTATTGGGACACTATGTTGAACAATATGGTGCCAGTAAGGGTAATGGTATATTGATTGGTGACCCCGAACAATCATGGTATTTTGAGATAGGGTCGGGTCATCATTGGATCGCCGTAAAAGTACCGGAAGACTCCTATATCGCCGTTGCCAATGGTATGCGTGTCCATTCTGTCGACTTGGACAGTAAAAATGTCCTGCACTCCAAAGGATTATTTGAATTTGTTAGTAAACATAAATTATTGGACAAACCGAAACGTCATCTTTTTAACTTTGCCAAAGCCTTTGGTATACCCGGTGTTCCCTATAATGTTGATCGAATATGGTTGGCCCAAAAGCTCCTAACACCTTCTAAAGTGCAAAAAACACGTCAATACCAATATCCATTATTTCTTAAACCAGATAACAAAATCCGTGTTAAAGATGTTATGAATGTGTTACGTGCCACCTATAAGGGTACTAAACTCGAAGGTATTGCAAAACGGCCTATTGGCGTGGATAGAACAGCAGAGAGCCATATCATGACTCTGGACCAGAACATGCCAGATGCATTAAAAGGTATTATTTGGCAAGCAGTAGGTACACCTTTAGGTGCTCCCTATATGCCTCTATACCGTGTTATGGATGATATTCCTCCCGGTTATTCGCTGGGTAGCAATCAATATAGTCCCTTATCAGCCTATTGGGCATTCAGAGGCTTGTATGCACTCGGTAACTTCGATAATAATGAGTTCGTCCCCTGTATCCATCAACTCTGGGATAAATATGAACAGCAATTTATAAATGAGCATGAATATTTGAATCGTATGCTCAAAGAAATATACCGGTTAAACCAGAAAACGGCTATAGACTTCGCCAGAAAATATAGTACCGGTATTGCTTATCAATTGGTAGGCATTGCAAATAAGGAACGGAATAATTTGATGACAAAAATCACTGACAATCAAGGAGGAAAAAGCGAGCGTAGGGTAGGGTGCCGGGCAAATGCATCGAAATGCCCACTATAACAACAAAGTAGGTAAGGTTAGTGATAACGTAACCCGACATTCTCAAACATCAAATTTTGTGTCGGGTTACGCTTCGCTAAACCACCTACATGTTGCTAAAAAATGCCGTAAGGCTAGAATAATAACTATCGTGCTAAACCATAGCTGATAACCAAACATTAAAAGAGGGAAAATAATGAGTAATCAGGAACAAGAAAACAACTACCATACCTATGGTAAGGGCTACCGTTTCGATAGAAACGGTTGGACTTATGTTCATATTGAGGGAGAGCCAGAGGAACGTGGTGAACAGTATGGCAATTTGGTAGTAGATAAGTACAAGAATATATTAGAAAAAACTAAGTACATGACTTATCAAACTACGGGTGTGCCGTATGAGTATTTTGTCAAAAAGGCCGTGGAGTTAACCAAGGGTAAAATACCTGATGAGCTGATGGCAGAAATGACTGGATTTGCCAAAGGACTCACCAAAGCTGGTTTTAAATCAACTGTCGAGGACATCATTGGTTGGAATGCCTATTCTGGTATAACTGGCTATTGGTGGCCAAATCAAGGGCAAGATGAATATTATAAAGAACTGTTGAAGATGAAAAAATGTTGTAGTGATTACTTCAATGGTGCGATAACCGAAGGTTGCCCAAAACCTCAGAAAATGCGGCAGGGACATTGTAGTGCCTTTGTTGCAACAGGTTCAGCAACGAAGGATGGGAAAATAGTTATTGGTCATGAAACCTTTGATGACTTCTGGGCTTCTGGTATGATGAACATCATACTAGATATGAAACCGACTGAAGGGGCCAGAATACTCATGCAAACGGCACCGGGTTATGTGATGAGCATGACAGATTTTTTTGTCTGTAAATCAGAAGAACATAATTCCTGTATGGTTGGCTTAGAAACCACTATTATTGAGTTTTCCACCTATATTGTTGATGCCATTCCAGAATGGGTACGAGTCCGTGAAGCTATGCAGTATGGATATTCAATCGAAAAATGGATTGAAATCATGCAAAAGGATAATAATGGTGCGAATCCAGGCTCTTGGCTCCTTGGTGATATTATAACCAACGAAATAGCACGTTTTGAACAGGGTTATTTGTTTCAGAATATCGAATGTAAAAAGGATGGCCATTTCTTTGGCTGCAATGCTGTTGAAGACCCCAGAATACGGAATATTGAGTGTACTGAAGTCGGCTATAATGACATCCGTAGGCAAACTGGTGGTAGAAGGACACGTTGGCCCCAATTGCTGACGCAACACAATGGTTCCATCACGGCTGAGATAGGCCAGAGAATGCTTGCCGATACTTATGATGTTTATCTCAAACAAGATGTGGGCGGGGCCAATACCATTTGTTCGATGTATGATAACGATCCTCGTCGTCATTTTAGTTCGCAGAGCGGTGTCTGGCCCGACCCTTATACACCAGCCGGTTCTCTTGATGGTAAAATAACCACTTCAGAACTGGCAAAGGATCTAAAGATGTTGGCAATATGGGGGCGTGCTAACGGGGTAGCATTTAATGCGAAGGAATTTTTGGCAAAACATCCTCAGTGGGAATGGCAAAAGTATTGTCTTGATGATCGACCTGAACAGCCGTGGACACAATTTAGTGCGGATGATAAACCAAACTAGTACACTCAAGCTGAAGAAAAAATCGGATTTCTAAAACAGAAATTTTGACCTGAAATAGAAAAAATCGGATTTCTAAAACAGAAATTTTGACTAGAAAATAAAAACTCTGATTTATAAGAAATCCGATTTTGAACAGAAATAGAAAAACTCTGATTTCTAAAAAAGAAATCCTATTTTGACCTCAAATAGAAAAAAATTCTAAAAAAGAAATCCTATTTTGATCAGAAATGCATTCCCAACCGGAGATTGGGAACGAGGATAAGTGGTGACGACCATTCAACTAACTATAGGAGGAATTATGCAGAGTCGCCTTTTTTGGGTAATACTTTTGTTTTTATTTAGTAGCGGATGTCATGGGCCAACTGTGGAGAAAAACAATGAAGCGCAAACGGTTTTTCAAGTAGGAAACCGATTACATGGTTGGTATCATGGAAAAGATCATGACGATCATTATCTTGATAAAGTGCAGCCCAGTAACATGCCATGGCTGTTACGAAGCACCTTGCCAGCTCAACCTACAATCGTACCAAGGGGTACGACGTGGCTATGATGCGACA
>QNER01000320.1 GCA_003646175.1 Candidatus Parabeggiatoa sp. nov. 1 | reverse complement strand
GGGGCTGATGAAGTGACAGTTAGCGTAGTGCATGCGATTTTTCTGGTTAGGAATGGTCATGAAATAATTTCCCGATATCTGTGATTTGTAGTTCCCTAGGTTCCACCTAGGGCTATTCACATTCAACCCCTATCGGGGTTGAAACGTTTTGATTTTTTTGTGTCACGTCATTCATAAAATATCCATGCAAAGATAGAGGTTGAATGTGAATAGCCACAGGTGGAACCTGTGGTAGCTAAGCAAAAAGACAAAACGGGAAGTTATTTCGTGGCCATTCCTTATTGTGGTTTGCCGTCTTGTTCAGTGTGTTAGGCGTGGGGCTGATGCCTTGATTGGAGAAAGGGCGATTATCAATTAGGAAAAAACACGCCCCTAAATCTAATGGCACGCACGATAGAAATTTTGGTTGTGCCAGAACAGCCAGGGGCGTTGCCCTTGGCTTTAATAGTACGCCCCGTTGGGGCTAAGTTTTAAAGTTTTAAAGCCCCAACGGGGCGAAATTAATATAGCCAGTGTAACTACCTGGAACTTAATTCCTATCGTGCGTGCCATTACCCCTAAATCCTTTCTCAAAGCGGTTTTATTCTCTTCGATATAGGGGCTAGGAGTGTGTTTGGGGAAGTTATTTTCCCGTTGAGCCTTACCAATTCTACGTTTGAAGCTAAAGTTTTTTATGCACAAAAAATTTTGGCCTAAACGTTTGTCTGACTTAAAGTATAAGTTGTTGATTCCTCATTATTTTATTTTTAGGGGTTATTGAATAAACTCAAAAAAAACCGTAACTACTCAGCCCCAACGGTAATGCCACGCACGATAGGAATTAAGTTCCAGGTAGTTACACTGGCTTTAATAATACAATACGCCCCGTTGGGGCTAGGTTTTAAAGCACCGAAGGTGCAAAATAATATAGCCAGTGTAACTACCTGGCTATCGTGCGTGCCATTAGGACAGACTCCTAGTAGCCTGTCTTCAATCTAACTTATACCTACAGCTCATGACAACTTGAAATTCTTCGCAGCGACAGGACAGGCTGCTAAAAATCAGTTTTGGTGTGCAAAAACGGATTCCAAGACAAATAATGACCAATCAAACTATGTTCACGGAAACAATTATAGAAATCAACAAACTACGCACCCAATTTGGCACAACGGTCATCCACGAAAATTTAAGCCTTAGGGTGCAACGCGGTGAAATTATAGCCTTAATTGGTGATAGCGGCGTGGGCAAGTCCACATTGTTGCGTGAAATTATTGTTTTAGAAAAGCCCGCTGCCGGTTCAATCAAAGTCTTTGGAATTGAGGTGCTTAATCTCAGTGACAAACAAACCTTATGGTTACGCCGCCACTGCGGGATGATGTTTCAACAAGGTGCGTTATTTAATTCTTTAACTGTTGGCGAAAATGTGGCTGTGCCGTTATATGAACATACGCAACTGAGTGAACGTTTGATCAAAGAGATCGTGGCTTTTAAAATTGCTCTAGTTGGTTTACCAGCCAGCGCGAAGAAAAAATACCCAGCTCAACTGAGCGGTGGCATGATTAAACGCGCAGCGGTCGCACGCGCTCTCGCGTTGGATCCCAATATTTTATTTTTGGATGAACCAACGGCGGGTTTGGATCCGATCGGGGCGGGGGCATTCGATGAACTTATTCTACGGCTGACAGAATCATTGGGGTTGACAGTGGTAATTGTGACCCATGATTTGGATTTACTATGGAAAGTGACCAATCGCGTGGCCGTGTTAGCAGACAAGCAGGTGTTTGTCGTAGCACCCATCTGTGAATTAATACAACTTGATCATCCTTGGCTGCAAAACTATTTTCAAGGGCCGCGTGGACGGGCAGCACGCTTCAATAAAATAACTAACTGCCCAGAACGCAATGAAGAGGGAAATAGGGGAATGGAAATTGGCAATGGAAAATAATTACTTTATTTTATGAGTAGAAAAAACTCAAAAAAAATTCCAAAAAAGACTCGCAAGTTTTTAGTCTGACAATAATAACTTCAATGCGATTGTATATGAAGATATTAAAACCTATAACTACAAGGATTGTATATAATAAAGGATTGGCTCGTTCGCTGTCCGGTTTAAATCGACATCGTTTATGTTGTTGAATTTGCCCAAACAAAACATTATATATTTATACCGATTTAATCTTAAGTGATTGATTTTATTAGATTTGATTTATCAAAATGATAAATTCAAGCTCAAGCAAATCAATGAGTTACGTTTAATCGGTATAATGTCTATTTTATCTCGATGCGGATTGGAGCGTTTGCTGTCCGTAATAATCCGCCTCGATTATGTTGTTGAACTTTCCCAAACAGACACTTGTCTAAATAGGTTTTTTAAATCCTTTTTTATATACAATCCTTGTAGTTATAGGTTTTTTAAATCGAAACATACAATCCTTGTCGTTTGCTTTTAGAAAACACTTGCGAGTAGAGTGTTAGCCTTGGGATTTTAAAAAGGCTTGGAAGTTCAGTGCGTAACATCAGTAAATAACTATTCGCTATTCGTTATTCGCTATTAATTAAATTGCAGAATATTTTTTAAATCAGTGTGTTATGAAAAACTTGCTCATCAACTGTTAGTGCTTGTCCTTCAAAAACTGCCCTAATTTGGTATCTGATTGACCAATATGATAAATCAGCCAATCCACGATTTCACGTTGGATTTGCAAAATAAAATGTAAATGCCCTCCTCTGGTTTGATAATCCTGTTTGAGTTTATAGACGTTTTCTCTGAACTGTAGATGCTGTGCTTTATGGGCAGCATAGTGGGGATAATCATATTGCTTCATATACTGCTCTTCAGTGGCAAAATGGGTAATGACATAATTTTCTAAAAAGTTCATCATTTCAGCAACCGTTTCATCTGTTTTACCACTGCCTATGGACATAATCAGGCCTTTTATTCTGATAAATAATTCCTGGTGTTGTTCATCAATTGTCTGGTTATTAACCGATAAATCGGGTGTCCATTTGACTACCTTGGCAATTTCTGCCCAATTTTCACTATGGTCTATTTTCAGAAAGTTGTGACAGCGTTGGATATAGATTTTAGCAGCTGCATCAACCGGATCTAGGTGCAAACAGGCTTCCATTAGCTTCTGAACTTCACTAAATTGTTGTTCTTGATACAAATGCACCGCTTTTTCAAAGGTTGTGAGGGTTGCTAATTTACCTTTGCGAACTTCTGTTGGTTCACCATCAAAGACTTCAAAGATGTTGCTCTGTTGATAGCGCCCTTTAACTTTGATAGTGTCAAGAAACCGAATAGCATATTGAGAAGGAACTGTTAAGTTATCAAGTGTATTTTGACTAATCAGCAGCGAACATTGATAAGTTTTGGTGAGGCATTCAATGCGCGATGCCAAGTTCACCGTGTCACTCATCACGGTGCCTTGCAGTCGGTTTTCTTCGCCTACAATGCCTAACATCAGTTTGCCCGTGTTCAAGCCAATACCGATTTTAATTGGAGTCACACCTTGATGTTGTAAAGTGTTGTTAAATTTATCAAGCCCGTGTAGCATAGCAATAGCGGCGTTGAGTGCATCGTCGGCCCTAAGAAAAAGAGCCATAATGGCATCGCCAATATATTTATCAATAAAACCTTGATGAGTACGAATAAGTGGCCCCATTTCTTTGAGGTAAACATTAATAAAGTCAAAATTTTCTTGGGGCGACATTTTCTCGGATAAACTGGTGAAAGAACGGATGTCTGAAAACAGAACAGTCATATCCATTTCCAGATGATTGCCCAGTTGAATATCAAGAATGCGATCCTTGTTTAATAGCTGTAAAAATTCATTAGGGACAAAACGCGCATACGCTTCAACAGTTTCCCCTAGTTTGACTTCAGCCAGTTTGCGTTCCCTGATTTCCAATTTCTGTATGGCGATGGCATCCAGCATTTTTGCCATGGCATGAGATAATTCCCCAGTTTCATCTTTGGAATTGACTATAATCTCAATATTTCTTTCACCCGCCGAAATTTTATGAGCCACATTAACCAGTGATTTTAACGGATTTGTGATACCACCGGCAAAAATATAGGACACAAAGAGCGTTAATAAAATCGTCCCGCCGGTGATTATCAACGAAAAAATAAATACAGATTGTGCGTCTTTTTTGAGCGTTGACGCAGACGAACTCAAATCGGCCGATACCTGATCTTCTACCACCTTAAACAGATTGATTCGGCCGGTGGTCATCTTCCACCAATCAGTGGATTCTATGTCTAAATGACTGCTGCTCAATAAGCTATTTAACGCTTTGATGGCGGGTGCATCATATATTTTGACGAATGCGTCAATTTCATCCACAGACTTTTGTTGCTGTTTAAGCGCAATAGCCAGGGTTAACTGCTTGTTGTAATTAGCAAAAGAATTTTCAACAACCTCAATATTTTTAAGGTCTGATTGTGAAACATCAGTTAGTTTTTTGCATCTAGCCAAAATGCGAGAAGCCTGTTGGTATTGCTGATGAAAAGCCTCAATATACTTTGGTTCTCCCCGCAGGATATAATTCTTAAATTGATGAATTAAGCCACCATAGCCTAAATGATTCTGTAAATCGGCTGTTAATTTCAATTTCAACTGCTTGTTAAATGCCCGTAGTCTTATGGCTTTAACACCATCCACAAATTCGCCTGGCATGATCTCATGGTAGAGCCTTTGTTGGCTGGGTGTCGCAAAGAAAAAGAAATTTTTGATATAAATATCTTGCGCTCCAATCAACAAAATAAATTCATTATACACACCCGGCGCAAAATAGCCTTGACTGAAAGTATTGTTTAAGATAGCTCTTTCCATGCCGGCTTTTTCTTTGGCTTGCAACAGATTCACATAAGCCATCACCCTATTAGACAGTTCAGCATGAGTAATGACTTTCGACAAATGATTAATCCCGGTTAAAAGTGAATCAATCATCATTGCGTAGTACCGAATTTGTTCTGTTGCAGAGGCTTCCAACTGATTAACCAAATTTCTTTGGGTTTTAATCTTATGAAGCGCGGAAAAAGTAGTTTCCAAATTGCTCTGAAGTTCTTTGCTAAAGGGATTCAAATTGAAATCCTTCAAAAAAGAGTCGAGTTCTTTGATAACCTTATCTGTTTTGACTCTTTGCGCAATAAGTTCTGTAGAAAAGTGGCTTCCTTGGCTACCGAGAAAGCCGGCTGACAGCCCTCTTTCTTTTTGTAATTCGTGAACCAATGAACTGGATTTAACAGCCAACTCGGATAACGCCTGTAATAAATTCATTTGATTAACGATTTCTCGTTTTCCCAAAGTGCTATTTATGGTGAAATAAATGAGTCCAAGAATTGGAATCGCCACCATTAATGCCAGTTTATAACGGATTTTGATATTTTTTAACATATAACTAACTACAAGGATTTGTTATAAGAACGGATTTTAAGGGCCTTGCGTGAAAATAATATATCCACTTATTTTACTTAATTAATTGAATTATAAATGATTTTTTTGTATTTTATTTCTCCGCAAGGCTCTAAAATCAAAACTCTTTTTTTAATACCAGGTTCAGCCACAAAAACGGATTTTAAAATCAAAACTCTCTCAATAATAACTACAAGGATTTTTTATAAATCAAAACGCTATCAACCAAATAGTTATTGCTCTTGTAGTTATTTTGCAGGCTCGTCTTTGATGTTTTATTTCTCCCTTTCTTTTTCCTTTCTCCTTTTTCCTTTTAGGCTTTATCCTTTAGAAATTGCCCTAAGTCTTTATCGCATTCACCAATATGGAAAACCAGCCAATCGGCTATTTCCTGTTGGATTTGGGTGGCTAAATATAAATGTCCCAACTTATTATTTTTATAGTCATTTCGGAGTTTATTGACCATTTCTATGAATTGCATATGTTGTTCTTTATGGAGTGCATAAGCTGGATAGTTATATTGTTGCATATACATTTCTTCAATTTCAAAATGGGTGACAACATAACCTTCTAAAAAGCTAATCATCTCACACACTTCTTCTTCCGTTTTGCCACTGCCTACAGACATAATCAGGTTTTTTACTCTGACGAGTAGTTCTTTGTGGTGCTCGTCAATTATCTGGTTACCAATCAGTAAATTAGGAGTCCATTCTACTACTTTAGCAATCGCTTCCCAATTTTTACTGTAGTCAATTTTCAAAAAATTTTGACAGCGTTCAATATACATTTCAGCAGCGATATCTAGAGGATTATGCTGCAAACAAGTTTGCATTAATTCCTCAACCTCGCTAAATTTATGTTGTTGGTATAAACGAACCGCTTTTTCAAATATCGGTAACGTCGCTAATTTAGCTTCTTGAAGTTCTTCAGGTTCGCCATCAAGCACTTCATAGATGTTGACACGCTCAGAACGTCCTTTAACTTTGAGGTTGTCAAGAAACCGAGTGGTATATTGAGAAGAATTCGTCAAGCTATCAAGCGTATTTTGGCTGATAATCAGTGAGTCTTTATAAGTTTTGGTAATGCCTTCCAGACGTGAAGCCAAATTAACCGCGTCACTAATGACAGTACATTGCAGTCTATTATGTTCTCCTATAATGCCTAACATCAATTTGCCGGTGTTGAGCCCAATACCGATTCTAATCTTCGATGCCGGAGGTTGGTGAATTTGGTTAAAATTTTCCAGCATTTTTAGCATCGTAATAGAAGCCTTAAGCGCATCGTCCGCATTGATAAACAGAGCCATAATGGCATCGCCAATATATTTATCAATAAAGCCGTTATGCTCCCGAATAATGGGGCCCATTTCTTTTAGAAAGGCATTAATAAAGTTGAAATTTTTTTGAGGCGACATTTTCTCCGATAAGGTTGTGAAAGAACGGATATCTGAAAACAAAACAGTCATATTCATTTCCAGATGATTGCCTAGTTGAATATCAGTAATTTGATTTTTATTCAATAGTTGTAAAAATTCATCCGGCACAAAACGCGCATACGCCTGACTGGTTTCCTTGAGCATCATTTCTGAACGGTTGATAGAATGAAGCATCAGTGTCATAGCACTTGACAATTGCCCAGTTTCATCTCTGGAATTAACGTTAATTTTGATGTCTCTGTCCCCAGAAGCAATTTTATTCGCCACATTAACCAAATTTTTCAATGGTTTGGTGATACCAAAAGCAAAAAAGTAGGACACAAAGAGGGTTAACAAAATCGTTCCCCCGGCGATTATCAAATAAAATATGAATATCGATTGTGCCTCATTTTTGAGTGTTGAAGCAGATTCCTTTAACTCAGACGATATCTGACCTTCCACGGCTTTTAATAGGTTTATTCTGCCGGTTGCCATTTTCCACCAATAAGTGGGTTCTATGTCCAAACGACCACCACTCAATAATTCATTTAACGCTTCAATAACGGGCGCATCATCTATTTCAATAATAGCTTCAATATCCTCCACACTTTTTTGTTGCTTTTTCAGTGCAATCGCCATGGCTAAATACCTGTTGTAGGTGCCAAAGGTATTTTCAATGATCTCAATATTTTTAATCTCTGACGGTGAAATGTAGGGTAGATTTTTATAGAGTGCCAAAATGGTAGAGGCATTTTGGTATTGCTGACGGAAAGCATCAATATACTGTTGTTCTCCCCACAAGAGATAGTTATTTAATTGATGAATGAGTCCACCATAACCGGCATGCGCCCGTAAATCAACCAATATTTGAAATCTAACGGTTTTTTTAACCGCACTTTTTCTTATTTTTTTAACGATTTCTACAGAAGAACCTTTTTGCATGGTTTCACGATAGCGTTTTTTTTGGCTGGGCGTGGCAAAGAAAAAGAAATTCTTGATATAAATATCTTGTGCGCCAACCAGCAAAATAAATTCCCTATACATACCAGGCGCGAAATGACTTTGACTAAAGGCATTGTTTAAGGTAGCTCTTTCAATCCCTGCTTTTTCTTTGGCTTGCAACAGATTCACATAAGTCACAACTCTATTAGAAAGTTCAGCATGAGTAATCACTTTCGACAAGTAATTAATACCTATAAAAAGCGAGTTAATAATTGTGGTGTAATACCCAAGT
>QNER01000319.1 GCA_003646175.1 Candidatus Parabeggiatoa sp. nov. 1 | reverse complement strand
TTGAATGATATCCTAGGGCGTTGCCCTAGGCTAGTATGTCAGCCCCTTTCAGGGGCAAAGCAGCGTCAGGCTTATTTCCGGACAACTCTAATGTTATACGAACTTAGTGTTTGCTGTACTAGGAGTTTGTCTGACTTAGTGGGCTAACATATTGATTTAATTTGATTGATTCTATTTGGTGCAAATAAAATCTATTGTAAATCAACTACTTAACTGTTAAGTCAGACAGACTCTTAGCCCCTTTCCCCTAGCCCCAACCAAGCAACACCTGTTGTGACCAAAGCAACGTCAAATATTTAGGCTCACAAACATCGAGCCGCGGAATCAAGCCGCGAGAAGGTGGCTTTGCAAAGATTTTAGGGGAGTTGTGGCCAAATAAAATACTCCTTTTCGATGAATCGTTCCCAAGTTTTTTGAAAAACTTGGTTTTTCGATGCAATACCGTCGCCAATTTCGCATAATGCGAATTTTGAGCCGCGAATAGAGAATAGGTAATAAATTACAGAGTTATTTAAAAACAATAATTTATGTTAGGCGATTTCTGAGAAAGAAATTATCGGTTGGGTAGTTTCTTACGCCGATTCATCCAGCCGCAACTTGGTTCTTTGCTCCAGTTTTTCTAGCAGCCTGTCTTCGATACCGCTAAGTCATTGTTTTGTATCACATTTATGGTTTTCATAAAAGTGTTAATAATCAATGAGTTAGTTGATTAATCCGACAGGCTGCTAGCTAGAAAAACTGGGGCAAAGTAATATTGTTTTCCAGAAATAGCCTTAAAAATAGGCTGTCCAAATTCCCTTCTCACGCTAAGCCACAAAAAAACGATGCTTAATACCTTAGCAAATTATCATCTAAAAAATATGGCTATTATCATAAATCCCAGCAATTTAAACGACTTATCGCTTTAAAGCTCAAAGGGAAAAAAATTTGTATTGTCTATGGGTTCGACGGAAAAGTTTTTCTAGAAAAACATCGAATATTATTTTCACGCTCCTCCCTAGCTCAATTGAGCCTTTAGGCAATGCTAAAGCATCGATTCCATTTTTTTCAAACATGACACATCACATTGGAAGCCTCTCTATGCCCATAACACACCTAAAATTTCCTGAAAGTGGAGCCAAGATTACTATTCAAAATAATCAATTGGTTATCCCAAATAACCCCATTTTAGGATATATCCAAGGGGATGGTATTGGGCCTGATATTATGCAAGCTTGCCTACGAGTTTGGGATGCTGCCGTACTTCAAGCATACCAGGACAAACGCAAAATCCACTGGGCGGAATTGTTTATGGGTGAAAAGGCTGCGGAAAAATATCAGGGCAATATTTTTCCTGATGAAACCCGTCAAGCTTTGCAAGACCTTATTGTATCTATTAAGGGACCCTTGACTACGCCTATTGGAGGCGGTTTTCGCTCGTTGAATGTCACGCTGCGTCAGACGCTTGATTTATACGCTTGTGTGCGCCCAGTCCGTTATTACAGCGGAGTTCCATCACCGTTACGTCATCCTGAGTTAGTTGACGTAGTGATTTTCCGTGAAAATACTGAAGATGTTTACGCAGGCATTGAATATCAATCAGGCTCCGCAGAAATGCGGAAAGTAGAGAAATTTCTCAAAGAGGAAATGGGCGCGACTTTTTTTGAAAACAGCGGGATCGGTGTTAAACCCATCAGTCCATTTGGTAGTAAACGCTTAGTGCGAAAGGCTATCAAATATGCGATTGATAATAATAGAAAAAGTGTTACCTTGGTACATAAAGGTAACATTATGAAATACACCGAGGGTGCTTTTTGTCACTGGGGCTATGAAGTTGCCCGTGAAGAATTTGGTGATGACACCATCACGGAAGACCAGTTACACAGAAAATATAACGGTAAACAGCCCGAAAGCAAAATCGTTATCAAGGATCGCATTGCCGACATTATGTTCCAATTAATGCTATTGCGCCCCAATGAATTTGATGTGATTGCCACCACCAATCTCAATGGTGACTACCTGTCCGACGCGATTGCAGCCGAAGTGGGAGGTATTGGTATTGCCCCCGGTGCCAACATCGGTGACTATATAGCCGTGTTTGAAGCGACTCACGGCACTGCGCCTAAATATGCCAATCTGGATAAAGTCAATCCCGGTTCATTGCTATTTAGTGGGGTCAATATGTTGGAACACATTGGTTGGAACGAGGCGGCAAATTTAATCACAACAGCCTATCTTCTGGCGATTGATAAAAAAATCGTGACCTATGACTTTGCCCGTCAAATGGAAAATGCCACTGAAGTCTCTACCAGTGGTTTTGCAGATGCGTTGATTAGTCAAATTGAAGAAATGGGTCATGGATAATCGGGAATGTTCGAGAGTAACTGAATTCTTCTAACTGATAACTGTTTATTCTCTTGGGCGCATCAAAACCTTTACGGCAAGAATAGCGAAACGCATCCACACAGCCAGTATGACACCCCAGAAGAGTAATAGCGGATATTGGTGCCGAAAAAACTTCCGATAAAATCGGACCATACCTCGATGCTTGTACCAGAGTATCCTAATGGGTTCACGACGGCTGCATACGCCCTTGACATGTACCACTTCAATATCAGGGATAAATAAGATACTAAAGTGCTGGGCCTGAAAGCGCATAAACCAATCAAGATCCTCGCAGTGTAGAAAATAGGTTTCATCCATAGGCCCCACCGATTCTAGGGCAGTACGCCGTACAAACATACAAGCCCCTGAAATACCTTCAATTTCTATTGGTTTATCTGGCAAGGGTTGACACGTCAACACAAAACTTTTAAACCGTTTTGAATGGGGAAATAGCTTATCAAGATAAAATACCCGCACCATGGTTCGCCACGGGGTTGGCACACTGCGTCGGCATCCCGCTTGTTCAGAGCCATCAAGATTTCGCACAAGACCCCCAGCCATGCCTGCTTGCGGGTATTTATCCATAATACTTGCAAAACGTGCTAGCGTATCTGGGCAAATCAAGCAATCTGGATTCAAGAAAAGCAAATATTCACCAGTCGCATCTGGTAATGCCAGATTAGCTGCACGCGCAAAGCCCAGATTCTCTGCATTTTTAATAATATGCACCCGTTTATCATTGCCTATCGCTTTAATTAAAGTATGCAGACTGTCATCTGATGATGCGTTATCAACAATATGTACTGTTACACAAACCGTCGAAGCCAAAACGGAACGTACACATTCAGTCAATAAATCACCACCATTAAAGTTGACAATGATAACAGAAATGACCCGTTTTTCAGACATTAACTTGTTTACTGTTTTGCTATTTCAATTTTCGGCCATTTAGATGGCCTGATAACCAATAACGGATTTCACCGTTTCATCGAATCAAAAAAATCGTCATTAGTTTTTGTCACCTTGAGACGATCCAACAAAAACTCCATCGCGGCAATTTCTTCCATCTGATGTAATAGTTTGCGTAAAACCCAGATTTTTTGTAGCTCGTGATTTGTTATGAGTAATTCTTCGCGGCGGGTACCAGAACGATTGATATTAATGGCGGGATAAATGCGTTTTTCAGCAATTTTGCGATCTAAGTGAATTTCATTATTGCCAGTGCCTTTAAATTCTTCATAAATCACATCATCCATGCGTGAGCCAGTGTCAACCAAAGCGGTTGCCATAATAGTCAGGCTACCACCTTCTTCAACATTGCGTGCTGACCCGAAAAAGCGTTTAGGACGGTGTAAAGCATTCGCATCAACACCGCCAGTGAGCACTTTACCTGATGTGGGTACCACAGTGTTATAAGCGCGTGCCAAACGAGTGATAGAATCAAGCAAAATCACAACATCCATTTTGTGTTCAACCAAGCGTTTAGCTTTTTCAATCACCATCTCCGACACCTGTACATGACGGGTTGCCGGTTCATCAAAAGTGCTTGAAATGACTTCACCATGCACCGAGCGCATCATTTCTGTGACTTCTTCAGGACGTTCATCAATCAACAAAACCATTAAATAACATTCTGGGTGATTGTTTGCAATAGACTGGGCAATGTTTTGCAACATCATGGTTTTACCCGATTTGGGTGGGGAGACTATCAAACCGCGTTGACCTTTACCAATCGGGGCAATTAAATCAATAATGCGCGGCGTTAAATCTTCGGTGCTACCATTGCCTAGCTGTAGCGATAGTCGGTTGTTGGCAAACAGCGGTGTCAAGTTTTCAAACAACACCTTGTTTTTCGCTTGCTCCGGCAACTCAAAATTAATTTCATTAACTTTCAAAAGGGCAAAATAGCGTTCACCTTCCTTAGGGGGACGAATCTTGCCCGATACCGTGTCGCCAGTCCGCAAATTAAAACGACGAATTTGGCTGGGGGAGACGTAAATATCATCAGGCCCAGCGAGGTAAGAGCAATCTGCGGAACGCAGAAAACCAAAACCGTCTTGTAAAATTTCCAAGACACCATCACCATAAATATCTTCGCCTTTTTTGGCATGTGCTTTGAGCAGTGCAAAAATAACATCTTGCTTTCGCGAACGTGCCGTTCCTTCTAGGTTGAGTTCTTGGGCAATTTGAATGAGATCAGTAGCTGTTTGTTTTTTAAGTTCGGTTAAATTCATCGTCATGCACAGTTCAAAGATGCAGATTTTTTGCACAAATAAAAAGGGGGATTAATAACATAATGTTTTTTTGGATTAGGAAAAATCATAGCAATAGAATAGAGGAACAATCCTAAGAGTTTGCTTTCCATCAACATCAATTAATCAGAGATAACAATTGTATTTCAATTAAAAATGTATGGTCAAGATAATGTTAAACAATCGGTGGGGAGAGCAATAGGTAATAAATAATAGACATTATACTGACATTTTAGGGTACTTGATTTTATGCTTAAACAATTGAGTCAATGTTAATTTCAATTAATTCAATTCAATGGGACACATAAAATTGAGTATAAATACTAATAAATCATAAGAGCAATGGATCGACAAGAGATAACACAAGAGTTTGGGCGGAAAGGGTACATATTTGAATGAGATTTAACCGGCGGATTCTATCCCTCGACAATATTAACTTTGTAGTGATTTCATCGCTAAAAATTCACCCCCAATTACCCAAAATCAACTGGGACAAAAAAAACCAATAAAAGCTTTTTGCTTCGCAACACCATTGTATAAAATCCATTGCCCTTAGCACTTACCCTTACTTTTATCCAAAAATAAAGTGTGCATAGTCATGGCTAGTAGCCGCTGCTAAAATTGCTAACCTGCTAATATCGGCTTCCCATGCGTTTATCCGCTTGCTAATATCGTTGCTAATCTCGTGAGATTAAAATTTTATTCGCGAATCAAGAAGCAGCGCACCTCTCTCCCACCCCTGTCGTAGGGAAAACCCCCACCCGTCAAAATTCCAACAACAACCACAATACTATGCGGTTTGAAAAAATAAAATCGTTTTATATCCAACAACTATTTTGACCAAAAAATTATTGATAAGTTATTGAAAATAAGCCGAAAGCACTTTGATAAAGTTTATTCTAAACATTTTTCTGAACGTTTGTATTCGTGGGGCGAAAAAGTGTCGTGTTGATCATCGTTTCTTTAAGTGCCTGATTTTCCCCATTAATATAATGAGCCCAGATTTTTGTGCCAAACAGCGCAGCGTTGGTTTTTTAAGGTTTTTACTACGAAGACATTTTGACCACGAAGATTTTCTAGAAGAGAATAAAGAGGGTTGGGGAAATTTTAAATCCAATGGTCAAAACGATGACCAAAGTTAGTGATGTTTATGAATATCATCAAACTTATTGATGGTGTTATTAAAAAGGGTATTAAATTGGGCAAAAAAATCAAAGGGATGCCTGTTGCACCCTTGGCAACCTGCCAAGAAATAAAAGAACAGTGTCGGATAAGGCCTGCAAATAGAAAGCCCAACACCGGTATGGCAAGCTTTGACAGATTGTCGAAGCCACGTCCGCCCGAAGGCTGAGTCACTCTTATCATTTTTCGGCGAGTGTGACCGCCTTTTGATGTATCCGTTTACCGTTAAAAATGCTGAAATGGTATAATTAACCCGTTTTATCGCGCGTCATCATCGCGTCAATTAATTGTTTTTATTAATCTTTAACCTATTCATAACACCATGCAGCCAATATGCCAATTATTGGTATTTCATTGAGGCTCAAATCAAACACAGCCTTAACGAATTCTCGAACTTGATTAAATAAATATCCTTATCATCATCATATTAGACATTATACCGAATTAATCTTAAGTGCTTGACTTTATTAAACTTGTGCCAATGATCAGGTTTAATTAAATCAATGGGTGACGTTAAATTGGTATAATCTCTATTTTTTGACGCACACAATCAGTTAAAGTCACACCCTTTTCGGCAAGGCAAGAGTCTAATGGAACATCAACGGTTTTTCGGTTGGGGAGAAAAAAAGTCAGTGAAATAAAGGTGACTGCAGGGGACTATTTAAAAAGCGTCAAGTGTAATAAATGTAGGATAGCACGCCAACAACCACACGTCCAGAAAGGAACGCGGAATGTTTTATGACTATTATATATACATACGTCGCGAAAGTTGACAGCACCGCTCCAACTGGCGCAAAAACTTTCGCGACGAACTGATAAATCTCAATGATGATCGAAACCATTTTGGCTTGCAATTTTTTAACTGATTGTTATTTAAGGTATTTCTAAATGTCCAATAAATCGGTAAGAGCCTTTAATCGGATTTCTTTGATCAATTAAAGTTTATTGAGCAAACTCTTTAAGGGCAAACCTTTTGACATTTTTGGACAATTGAACCCGATAAAAAGTGCTAGTGCTTTTGTATTGCAAAAAGTGTTCCGATCATTATTGGATAAATCTTACAAATTACTATCTATAAATGCCGTCAGTTGTGATTTATTAAGCGCACCAACTTTGGTGGCTTCAACTTCACCCGCCTTGAATAACATCAGGGTGGGAATACCGCGAATACCATATTTGGGAGGTGTGCCAGGATTTTCATCAATATTCAACTTGGCAATTTTCAACTTACCCACATATTCTTGTGCAATTTCATCCAACACAGGGGTAATCATTTTGCAGGGACCACACCATTCAGCCCAGTAATCGACTAATACCGGGGTATCGGCTTCGAGTACCTCGTCTGCAAAAGTGTCGTCTGTGATATAGACGATATGTTCGCTCATAATAACAGTTCTCCGAAGGGGGTTGTGAATAGTGCGCCAAATCGCGAACGAGGGCCAAACCTCGAAGGTTTTCGTCAGGGATAAAACTTTGTCTTACGGACTCCACTGAAATAAAACACTTTAAATGCCAATTAAGAGTTGAAATTGTTGCACAGCTCAAACAATCAGTTGTGTGTAGAAAACGATTCCACAAGTACCCCCACAGAGTCATTTTTAACCGTTTGATTTGAAATGAGTTTTTTAACCATGGCATTCGTATTTTAAAAATAAGGGCGTGTGCAAAACACTGCGGCCGCTTTGAGTTGGCTGCCTATTGCCATTGTTTGAATGATGCTATTAATGCGAATATTGCCGTGGTCAGATTGAGGTTAAATTTATTTGTGAATGCAGAATAGCGAATAAGTGATGCCTATTATACACTGTCTAGAAAAGTTTTGTTTCAAGTAAAAACGTTAGAAGGAAAGCTTGAGTTTCGCAATTTGGCGCACAAAGTTGAAACTATAACCTCGCACAGTATAGACAAATCGTTCAAATCCAACCACCCCCCTCAATTCACATTGTACCGTTTTATCATTCTAGCACCTACCCAAGAAAGCGCACATCCCCTTTTGCTTTAATGATAATCTTAATAGAAAGCCTAAACAAAAATTGGGCCAGTGCGATATTGAGGATTAGTCCCTGATAACTCACCATTCGCTTAATAATAAGCTAAAACCTTTAATTTAATATCGAAATCAAACTTATGGTTAGGTTCGATTAATATTAATCTTTATTAAAATATATGTTCGAGGTTCAAGTTTTTCGGAGAAAAACTTGAACCTCGAAAGCATTTTCTTAAAATGTGTTCACAACCTTAAATGGTGCGAACCCGGCACCTCT
>QNER01000318.1 GCA_003646175.1 Candidatus Parabeggiatoa sp. nov. 1 | reverse complement strand
TCAGGGCTGAAATTCTAAACCCATAAATCCTAGGGCGTTGCCCTAGGCTGGTATGTCAGCCCCAGAAAGGGGCAAAGCAATCTAAAAAAGTCTTATGCGAACTTAGTGATTGCTGTACTAGGCTGACGGCAAGATTTTTAAAACTTAACTTAAACTTAAAATAATTGATAACTAATAATTGATTTCTTTGCCCCAGTTTTTGCGCGCAAAAACTTTTGCATTGAACTGATAACTGCCACTTTGTGTTATGCTTATTTTGATTTTTACAATAAATGTTCAGTATCGAAACGCCATATAAAAAATATTTACCTTCAACCCTTAAAAAAAAACGCTTAACAAATCCGTTTATGAGAGTTAATTTGTTTTTAATATTGCTGTTCGCATATAACGAATAATCGAGTTAGCGATGCGCTGGTGAAAATCAGGTTCCAGCGGTTGTCAAAAGTTGAACCTATTGAAATGAAACCATGGAAAAAACCATAAGTTCTCGTTTTTTTTCACTTCACAATTCACAATTCGCTTTATCCGTTTTTGCGCGCAAAAACTTCTATAGCGGGTAGTCCTAAACATGTAGTGATGTTACGGATGCTATCCCGCTCGATGGGATAGTATCCGTTTGGACATCATCACTACTTATACAGGACGACCCTATAGCGAACACAATTTTCACCACCCCACTGTTACTCTATTTTAACTTCCCAATTCCCATCGCACCTAAACTTGTCATGCACAAAAATCTTAGGCACTTGCAAAACCGAGTAATGGGTAATAAATAATAGGTAATAGGTGATAGGTAATAGGAAATCATGGTAATACCTTAAGGAATAAAGAATTCTTCTATTGACGGGTAGCAGGAGTCCAAGATTTATCTTGGACCTTCTGATCGATCGTTTGGACTCCTGAGCCAAGTATTTTACCTGTCCAAAGTTGACATAGTACTAGAAGTCTGTCGGATTTAACGGCTAACCTATTGTTTATATTGAAATTTTAATTTCAGAACCCTTTGTAAATAACTTGTATATCAATCACTTAACACAACAATAAGTTTCCCAGGGCGCAGCCCTGGGCTTTAATAAAGCGCCCTTTCAGGGCTGATGAAATTAAATGAGTTTTGCAAGAGAATCCAACTATAAGGAATTTATCGTATGCAATGGTTAGCCTATTTTAAAATCAAGTATAAAATGATCTTAATGTTGTTTTTCCCTATCATTGGCTTACTCTATTTTTCCATTCTCGTTGTCACAGACAAATACCGTCTCGCTGCTGAAATGGACAGTATTGAAAGCTTGGCTATTGTCGCGATCAAGACAGCAGAAATGATTCATCAAATCCAACGGGAACGTCTCACCAGTGTCAAGTTTTTAAAAAACCATGGTCATCAATTTCGCGATAAATTGACAGAAGAACGGCTGAAAACCGACGAGCTAATAAACGAGTTTACAGGCCTTTCAAAGAAGTTTGAAACCCAGACATTTCATCACACAACCAATATCATTCAAGTCAATCAGGTTTTTCAAGGTATCGTCGCCCAACGTGAGGCCGTTTTTGAACTCAGCATCAGTGAATTAAAAGCCATTAAAGGGTATGGCGAAATTAACCAAGTCTTGATTGACTTTATCAAACATATTGCTACGCTAAGCACGGATAAAAAAATCTTTACCTTAGAACTCGCCTATATCCATTTTTTAGCAGCCAAAGAATTGGCATCGTTGGAAAGTTCAATGTTAGTCAATGCGCTGACTCAAAAATATTTTGAACGCGGTGAATTTCAACATTTTGTAGAACTGGTTGCCCAACAGCAAGTCTATCAGCAAATCATCTTTAAATATTTGGCAACCAATGAACAAAAAGCTTTTTTTGATCAAATTGTTACCGGTAAAGCGATTGATGAAACTAAAAAAATCCGCGAGAGTGTCTATGAAACTGCCAATGATGGGCTCATTGAAAATATTGAACCCGAATTTTGGGCTAACATGCAAACACAAAAAATCGAACTGCTCAAAAAAGTAGAACAAAAATTATCCGATGATTTACGCGCCAAAGCCCGTCAGATTCACCACAGTGCCCATCAAGATTTTAATTTCGCATTGTTGATGGTTTTGGCTATACTGACTTTGACAACCCTGTTTGTGATCATCATACCTAAAAGGCTGACAACCCGCTTGCGTCAAGCCGTTGGGATTGCTAATGCCATTGCTGCGGGGAATCTGGATAATCAGATTGAAACCTGCTTCACAGATGAAATGGGACAACTGTTACAAGCTTTCGCCAGTATGCAAACCCAGTTACGTGAACGTATTGAGGAAGATAAACGCATTGCCGATGAAGCCTTGCGTATCAATTGCGCTTTGGATAATGTCACAACCTATATCTTGATTACTGATAATCATCATAAAATTATTTACCTGAATGATTCAGCTAAACAATTATTTATCAGCGGTGAAGAAGTCATTCGTCGGGATTTGCCTCATTTTGAAGCCAACCGAATACTGGGTACAACCATTGATTCATTTCATAAAAATCCCTCTTATCAACGTAACATTTTAGACTCACTGACATCAACCCACCGCGGAACTTTCACGATAGGTGGATTAACATTTAATATTGTCATTACACCAGTTATCAACACCCACGGTGAGCGTCTAGGCACCGTTGTTGAGTTAACCAATCGTACCCAAGAAGTTGCAATTGAACAAGAAATTAATCAAGTCATACAAGCAGCATCTTCAGGCGATTTCCAACAACGCATTCAGCTTGAAAACCAGAGCGGCTTTTTTAAACTCTTCAGTGAAAGTATTAATAAAATCATGGTGTTCAATCAAAATATGATTGAAGACACCATGCGGATGTTTGCCGCTTTAGCTCAGGGAAAACTCACTCAAAAGATAGATAATAATTACACGGGGGCTTTTGAACAACTGAAAAACGATGCCAACATGACTGTCAAACGTTTGACGGAAATTATGACGGAGATATCGCTAACGGCTGAGACTGTGAGTGCCGCAGCCGAAGAAATATCACAAGGCAATAGCAGCATCAGCCAACGTACTGAAGAACTAGCAACTTCGTTTGAAGAAATCGCAGCCAGCCTAGAACAAATGACTTCGACGGTGCAGCAAACGGCGGATAATACCAAACAGGTAACCCAATTGGCAATCAGCGCGACAGAACATGCTGAAACGGGTGGCGATGTCGTCGGTGCAACCATCCACGCCATGACGGAAATCAACAAAAGCAGCAACAAAATCGCTGACATGACTGGCATCATTAATGAAATTGCTTTCCAAACCAATCTGTTAGCACTTAATGCCGCGGTAGAAGCAGCCCATGCCGGTGAACATGGACGGGGCTTTGCCGTAGTCACTTCGGAAATCCGTAATCTTGCAGGGCGGAGTGCCGTTGCCGCTAAAGAAATCAAAGCATTAATACAAGACAGTGCTGCTAAAGTGGAAGAAGGGACAAAATTGGCTAATCAATCGGGGGAAACTTTGGAAAAAATTGTCCTTGCTGTGAAAACAGTCAGCGATCTCATTACTGGAATCGCCTCCGCCAGTCAGGAGCAAGCGATTGGTATCCAATATATCAACAAAGCCGTTTTGCAGATGGACAACATCACTCAGCAAAATATGGCTGTGGTAGAAGAAGCAGCAGCAGCCAGTGAAGCCATGAGTGCGGAAGCACAGAATCTTAAACAAAAGGTAGCGTTTTTTAAATTGGGTAAGGAAAAACATTGATATCACTTTTTAGATGGCGCATTTCTATTTTCCTGCTCACAAAGGGGTTGAATGCGAATAACTTTAGTATAACTATAGTTTTTCAGATAAATAATTTCAGTTATAAACCTTCAAGGTTTTGGAAACCTTGAAGGTTTGGCGAATGCGAATAACTTTAGTATAACTATAGTTTTTCAGATAAATAATTTCAGTTATAAACCTTCAAGGTTTTTGCAACGCTTTACGGTTTGGCCCTAAATATTTTTCTGAACGTCTATATATAATAAGCTTCAGAAAACGCACCAACCCCGATAGGGGTTGAATGTGAATAGCCACAGGTGGAACCGGTGGTAAAGAGGTAAAGTATAGCCAAGCGGGAAGATTTTCGGTGAAACTTTAAAAACAGTCAGGTTAAAAAAATATGAAAATAAGTACCAAATTTTACCTCAGTTTTTGGATTATGATAGTGTTTTTGATTGGTGTGGGTATTATTGCCGTGTTTCAGGTGCATAGTTTGTACAAACTCACGAACCAGTTTAAAGATTATTCAGAACTCACGAGCTACTTGGGTGATAATGCCCAGATCAAGACCGTAATGACGAATAAGAATGCGGTACATAATGCCCATATCAATATTGTCAAAACGTTCAATCGTATTAAAGAGGTTGCTATTCTCAAGGGCAGTGAAGATTTAGGCGCCGCGAAGAAGGCTATTTTTTCTTATGAAGATGAAATAGAACAGGCTTTTGATACGATTGAAAAACATTTTTCTGGTGATAAACAGAAACTTGATAAAGTCAAAAAGTTATTTGAACAATGGAAATCCTTGCGTAACATAGTCATCGCATTACAGGAACAGGGTAAAGTGGATGAAGCGCTGGATTTAATATTTAAGGGACAAGGTGCTCAGCATATTGCCGATTTAGAAAAAGCGGTTGAGAAACTGCACCATTTTATGGATCAGGAAGCTGATACCTTTTTGGACCGAACCCAGTCGGCTGTCCTAAACGCTTTATGGGTTTCTATTGCCATGGTAATAGTTCTACTCCTTGGTGGATGGATTGTGTTTGCGGTTTCACATAATAATATGAAAAATGTGACATTAGCCCTTGGAATTGCAGATGCCGTTGCAACAGGCAATTTGAGTGATCATTTTGAATGTGATGCCAAAACTGAAACTGGGCAATTGTTGCAAACGCTTGACACTATGCAAGCGCGACTCATGAAAAGTAGTCATGAAGTTGAAAATATGGAAACGCATTTGCATGAACTTGAAGAAGAAAATCGCATTATCGAGAAAGAAAAACACATTGCCGAAGAAGAAAAACGCATTGCTGAAAAAGCTTTGCGTCAGAATAAGGCTTTGGACAAGGTTTTCGGCAGTTTCTTGAATGACGAAAAAGAGGCTGGGGAACAAGACGATACAGGAGAAGAAGGAGAATATCTAGAAGAAGACATAATAGAAGACTTTTTTGCGTAAGTACTGAAACATAAATTGCCGTATATTATGAATTTTTGCCCACCGAGCAAAGTCCGTATCGATCCCACCATCGATCCTACCATCTCGGTGGGCAACGTAAAGAAGTAGGGAACCCTACAAAATACCTGAAAATTGGTGCTTCAGTACTTAGCAAACCTGACCAAAGAATCATGCCCAATTCTCAACGACTGAGTCTGCCATTACCCATTACCATAAAAGGAGCTAACTATGTTTAAAAAGCGAAAAATCAGCACGAAATTGTTTCTCGGTTTTGGACTGATGATTGTGTTTATGATTGTCGTTGGTTTATTTGCCATGCTGCAAATGCAGACTTTGTCTGAATTCACCACTAAACTGTACAACCATCCGTTGACAGTGAGCAAAGCGGTGGGTGATGTCAATATCAATATTGTCAAAATGCACCGTAGCATGAAAGATGTTACCCTCGCTAAGGATGATGCTTCTTTAGAAGCAGCGGTACAAACCGTCAATGCTTACGAGAAAGAAGTTTATGAACGGTTCGATGTCATTTCAAAACGCTTTCTGGGTGATAAACAAGATGTCGATGCGTTGAAAGAACGCTTTATTGAATGGAAACCCATTCGTGATGAAGTCATTGCCTTAATGAAGCAACACAAAAGGGATGAAGCGGCTACCATTACCCAAGGCAAAGGGGCGCAACATGTTGCAGCCTTAGAAAAGGCCATGAAAAAACTGACCGATTTTGCTAACACTAAAGCAAATGAATTTTTGGAACATGCCAATTTCCAACAGGACCAATTATCTTTATGGGTGTCGGCTGTTTTGGCGATAGTTGTACTCATTGGTGGGTGGATTGCGTTTGTCATCTCGCGCACTATTACCCATTCTTTGAAGTTAGCCACTGGGATTGCCAATACGATTGCCACCGGCAACTTGGATAATAAGATTGAATTTGAGACTCGAACGGAAACCGGGCAATTGTTACAAGCACTTGACAGTATGCAAACCCAATTACGGGAGCGTATTCAAACACTAGACAACATGCAGAGCAAGTTGCGTGAACGCATGGCGGAAGATAAACGTATTGCTGACGAAGCATTGCGTATCAATCGCGCTTTGGATCGGGCTACCACCAACATATTGATTACCGATAATCAATACCAGATTATCTACCTCAATGAAACCGCGCAACGCCAGTTTCAAACCGAACAACAGAGTATCCGTAAAGAATTACCCTATTTTGATGCCAGTGCTATGATGGGAGCCAGTTTGGAGATTTTTCATAAAAACCCTGCCCATCAACGTCAATTGTTAGCAAAATTGACTGGCAGTCACCACGCTAAGATAACCGTAGGTGGTTTGACGCTTGATCACATTATTACCCCCGTGATTAATACCAGCGGTGAACGCTTAGGCTTTGTCATCGAATTTAATAATCGCACGCTTGAAGTCGAAACCGAACAAGAAATCAACGCCGTCATCCATGCCGCCTCTCAAGGTGATTTCAAAGAACGTATCCGCTTTGAGAACAAAACCGGTTTTTTCAAAACCTTCAGCGAGAGTCTCAATCAAATTATGGCCTTCAATCAGGATATGATTGAAGACATTATGCGCGTGTTTGCCGCTTTGGTTCAAGGAGATTTAACCCAAAAAATTGACAATAACTATGCTGGGGCCTTTGAGCAGTTAAAAACGGATGCCAACGCTACCGTTTCACGCTTGACGGTAATCATGACGGATATAGCGCAACAAGCCGAGGCGGTAAATCAGGCCGCCGATGAAATCTCGCAAGGCAATATCAGTCTCAGTCAACGCACAGAGCAACAAGCAGCATCATTGGAACAAACCGCGGCCAGCATGCAACAAATGACTAGCACCGTGCAGCAAAATGCCGATAATGCCAAACAGGCGACCCAATTAGCTATTGGTGCCAAAAACCATGCAGAAACAGGCGGCGATGTGGTCGGTGCCACCATTCTCGCCATGACGGAAATCAGCAAAAGTAGCAAACAAATAACTGACATCATTGGGGTCATTGATGAAATTGCGTTTCAGACCAATCTATTGGCACTGAATGCCGCGGTTGAAGCCGCTCGTGCTGGTGAACAAGGCCGTGGCTTTGCGGTGGTCGCTTCTGAAGTCCGCAACCTTGCTGGGCGGAGTGCCGCAGCCGCTAAAGAAATCAAAGGGTTAATCAAAGACAGCGTGGCTAAAGTGGAAGAAGGTACCAAGCTTGCTGACCAATCTGGTGAAACATTACAAGAGATAGTCATGGCGGTAACAAAAGTCAGCGACATCATTACTGAAATTTCCGCAGCCAGTCAGGAACAATCTTCTGGTATCCATCAAGTCAACAAAGCGGTCACGCAAATGGATGAAATGACGCAGCAAAATGCCGCGTTGGTAGAAGAAGCGGCCACAGCCGGCAGCGTTATGAAAGAACAGGCACAGAGCCTTAAAGAGCAGGTGGCGTTTTTCAACGTAGGTGAGCAGGTGCTACATTCCAAACCCGCGAAAAAGCCAGTCGTCAATCGCCCGACTTACCCAAAAACCGCCGTACCACCCAACAAAAAACTGTCATTTCCCCATCGCAATCAAGACAACGATGGGTGGGAAGATTTTTAAAATCAGTTATCATGGTTTATTGATACTCAATGTTCAAGTTTTTATTATGTCTTATAGTAACGGATCAGCCCTGAAAGGGCACTTTATTAAAGCCCAGGGCAGCGCCCTGGGAACTGAAGGGTTTCACCTGGGGCGTTGCCTTTATAGTAACGACTCAGCCCTGAAAGGGCGCTTTATTAAAGCCCAGGGCAGCGCCCTGGGAACTCAGCCCTGAAAGGGCGCTTTATTAAAGCCCAGGGCAGCGCCCTGGGAACTCAGCCCTGAAAGGGCGCTTT
>QNER01000317.1 GCA_003646175.1 Candidatus Parabeggiatoa sp. nov. 1 | reverse complement strand
TTTTGCCGTAGAAAAACTTCAAGCTAAAATTGAAGAAGAAGGCTGTAGAGTGTGTGGACAAAAAGGGGGATGGTATCACTTGGGAGCTATGCGAGATGTTTGGACTGATATAAACGCTCTGTTCAGGAATAACCAAGAACGCATCGGCTACCCAACCCAGAAACCAGAAAAACTTTTAGAACGAATTATTTTAGCCGCCTCTAACGAGGGCGATAGAGTACTCGATCCCTTTGTCGGCGGTGGTACAACGGTTGCCGTTGCTGAAAGATTAAAACGCCATTTTCTAGGCATCGATCAATCCGTGCAAGCGATTAAAGTCACCGAGATGCGCTTGCAAAAACCACAAGATTTATTTTCTAAACCTTTCACTGTGCAATTGCATAAATATGATTATGACACCTTGCGCTATAAGGACGCTTTTGAATTTGAACAATGGATTATTCAACAATATGGTGGCTTGCCCAATATCCAACAACGAGGCGATAAAGGTATAGATGGTAAAACCAGCGATGGTGTACCCATTCAAGTGAAACGTTCTGACAACACTGGCAGAAATGTGGTAGATAACTTTCGGGCAGCGTGTGGGCGCTTTGATAAAGCATTATTCGAGAAAAAATATCAAGCGCAAGGCTTACCCGTCGGCATCATTATCGCCTTTAGCTTTGGCAAAGGCGCGGTGCAAGAAGTCGCTCGACTGAAAAACGAAGAAGACATTATTATTGAATTAGTGACAGTAGACACGATTGTGCCTATCGCCAAAAAACCCAAACTCACTTTACAATATGAACAGTTAGGCACAGATAAAAAAGGTTTACGCGAAATCGCTTTCACAGCCAGCGGTGATTCTGAAGTGGGCATCGAATTTTATGCGTGGAATTGGGATTTTGACGAAGCAAAAGGCTTTCAAGCCGATGTTTTAATAGATAAAATTGGCAAACAACAACCTAAATTCAAAGCCGGTAATTATCGTGTTGCCGTCAAAATCGTGGATAATGAAGGATTAGAGGCGATGGAAATTATTGATTTAAAAGTCAATGAGTAAGATAGGATTTATTAATGAATTGGCGTATTATTTATTATAGTGAAGGTGTGAGTCAAATCATTGAGGAAATGCCGGTAGGCATTCGCGCCGTTTATGCACGAATTACTGCAATGATGATGGAATTTGGCCCGCGTTCATTAGGAAATGGTTTGTTTGAAATTCGTGCTAAAAGCCAAGAAGGAATAGCTCGCGTTTTTTATTGCACTCTCAAGGAGAAAAAAATTGTTATTTTGCATGGATTCGTCAAAAAATCTCAGAAAACGCCTTTGAAAGAACTTGCTATCGCACATAAGCGTTCGCAGGAGGTACAAAATGAAAACGCATGAAGAAATGGTAGCCGAGTGGATGCAAGAACCACAATTCAAAGCCGCTTATGATGCGTTGGAAGAAGACTTTGTGTTATTTGCAGAATTGGTACGGGCACGCGATGCGGCTGGATTCACGCAAGAAGAAGTGGCACAACGTATGGGGACAGAAACACCAGAAGTTGCCAAACTAGAATCTGCGATGGGCAAATCCAAGCATTCACCGACTATTGCGAAATTACGTCAATATGCCCAAGCCATTGGTTGTCAGTTAGACATTAAATTAGTACCACGGAACGAAAATGAAATTCAGCGAAAATTGGCTACGTGAATGGGTTAATCCGCCCATTTCAACGGATGAATTAGTTAAACAATTAACGATGGCGGGCTTAGAGGTAGACAGTGTTGAACCTGTCGCTGCAAAGTTTAATAAAGTCGTCGTTGGTGAAGTTATCGAAGTTGAGCCACACCCGGATGCTAAAAAACTTAGCGTTTGTCAGGTTAGGGTGGGTGAAGAAGAACCCTTAAATATTGTCTGCGGTGCCTCTAATGTTTCTAGGGGTATGCGAGTACCGACGGCTTTAGTCGGTGCGCGTTTAGAGGGCACTAAAATCAAAAAATCCAAATTGCGGGGGGTTCAATCTTATGGCATGTTATGTTCTGCTAAAGAACTGGGTTTAGCTTCAATATCAGAAGGCCTAATGCCCTTACCTGATGACGCGCCAATAGGCGAAGATGTGCGCCGCTATTTACAATTAGAAGATGTTAGCATTGAACTTGATCTCACGCCTAATCGCGGTGATTGCTTAGGTGTGGAAGGTATTGCACGAGAAGTGGGTGTACTGACGCGCTCACCAATCACAGCCTTCGAGGGTTCGCCCATTGCCGCAACAATCACTGACACTTTACCGGTGGATATTCATGATACTCAAGCCTGTCCCCGTTATGTTGGGCGGATTATAAAAAATATCAATGCCCAAGCACTAACACCATTATGGATGCAAGAACGTTTGCGCCGCAGCGGGTTACGCAGCATTAATGCTGTCGTGGATGTGACTAATTATATTTTGTTAGAATTAGGGCAGCCCATGCATGCCTTTGATTTGTCCTGTTTATCCGGCGGCATACAAGTGAGAATGGCACAAGCGGGCGAGTCTCTAACTTTGTTAGATGAACAAACGGTGCAGTTGAATGATCAAACGTTAGTGATTGCAGATCACAAACAGCCCAAAGCGATAGCAGGTGTGATGGGTGGGCAAGCGTCAGCCGTGACGACGGCAACTCAAGATGTTTTTTTAGAAAGTGCCTTTTTTGCCCCGATACCAGTATCGGGCTGTGCGCGGCGTTATGGATTACACACGGATTCTTCTCACCGTTTTGAACGGGGTGTCTCACCGCAGTTACAACGCCGTGCTATGGAACGGGCTACCGCGTTGTTGTTAGATATTGTGGGCGGACAACCGGGGCCGGTGATTGAAGTGGCCGATAAAACAGCTTTGCCCGCGGCCCCAAGTATTGAACTTCGTGCCTCAAGGATTCAACGTTTACTGGGCCAATCGCTAAATGCGGCCGAAGTCAGCGAGATATTAACTCGTTTGGGCATGAAGATTGAACCACATGGCGAAACGTGGCAAGTGTGCCCACCGAGTTTTCGCTTTGATATTGCCCTTGAAGCCGATTTAATTGAAGAATTAGCGCGGGTGCATGGCTACAATAATTTACTGAAGAATGCGCCACAGTCTCGCTTGACTATGCACCCACAGCCGGCTGTGACTTTGGAACAAGTGCAGGCGGTGCTAGTCCAACGCGACTATCAAGAAGCAGTTACTTATAGCTTTGTAGATCCAAAACTACAGGCCAAACTTGATCCCGAAGCCCAACCCATTACATTAGCCAATCCCATCGCCAGCGATATGGCCGTGATGCGAACAACTTTATGGGCGGGTTTACTACAAGCTTTGTTGTATAATCAAAAACGTCAACAAAATCAAGTGCGTTTATTTGAAACCGGTTTGCGGTTTATACAATCTAAAAACCAAGGTTTACAACAAGAAAAGATGATAGCCGGCATTGTCACGGGGACTCGCTTACAGGAACAATGGGGAGCAATAAAACAACCGGTGGATTTTTTTGATGTTAAGGCGGATGTTGAAGCTTTGTTAAATTTAACAGCCCTAGGGGGTAGCGGACAAAGTGAAGTTTATCGCTTTACACCGACTACGCATCCCGCCTTACACCCCGGACAAACTGCCGCTATTTATCGCGGTGATTTTTGTCTCGGATTATTGGGAGCGGTGCATCCGAGTTTGGTACAGACGCTAGAATTAATGGTGGGGGTGTACCTCTTTGAGTTGCAGCTCACGCCCCTGTGCCAAGCGCCTATTCCTAAATTTAAAGAAGTTTCTAAATACCCTTCGATACGACGTGATATTGCCGTCGTTGTGTCGGATAAAGTGAGTGCAGCCCAGGTGTTAGATTGTATCAGACTGTTGGCAGTAGAAACGCTGACTGATGTACAATTGTTTGACGTTTACCAAGGCGAACGCATTGATTCTGGGCAAAAAAGTCTGGCAATAGGGCTGATTTTTCAAGCGTTTTCGCGCAATCTTATAGATTCAGAAATTGATACCGTGGTTGAACAGATACTCAGTACCCTTGAACAAAATTTAAGTGCACAACTAAGGAAATAGACATGGCATTGACTAAAGCAGCAATGGCAGAAAAACTCTTTAACGAAATGGGTTTAAACAAACGGGAAGCCAAAGAAATAGTGGATATTTTTTTTGAAGAAATACGCTTGTCTTTGGAAAAAGGCCAGCAAGTAAAGCTCTCCGGGTTTGGCAATTTTGATTTACGCGACAAAAAAGAACGTCCCGGTCGAAATCCGAAAACGGGGGTGGAAATTCCAATTAGCGCAAGACGTGTGGTCACTTTTAAGCCTGGCCACAAACTCAAGGCGCGAGTAAAATCTTATGTTGGAACCAACAAACACTAACGATCTCCCTGCCATTGGGGGAAAGCGTTATTTTACAATTGGTGAAGTGAGCGAGTTATGCGCTGTCAAGCCACATGTCTTACGTTACTGGGAACAAGAATTTTCCCAACTCAAGCCGATTAAACGCCGAGGTAACCGGCGTTATTATCAACGGGAGGATGTGATTTTGATTCGTCAGATTCGCAGCCTGCTATATGAACATGGTTTTACCATTGGCGGAGCCAAACAACACTTAAATGGAGAAATCTTAATAAGTGATAGGCAGCAAAGTCCGCAAATCATTCGCCAATTACGCTTGGAGCTTGAAGAAGTGCTGGCGATTTTGAAACACTAAGTATCTATCCATCCCTCACCAAGCACATTCCAAAGCCCATTGACTTTTTGTGAGGGGACACTTAGTCTGTCTTAAATAAAGATTCTTTTTTGTGGAGATTTAAATATGGATAATCTAGCTGAAGAAGCAACACCTGCCCCTTTGTTATTTACCGACAGTGCTGCACATAAAGTACAGCAACTGATTCAGGAAGAAAACAACGATGATCTGATGTTGCGTGTGTTTGTTCAAGGCGGGGGGTGTTCCGGTTTTCAATACGGATTCACCTTTGATGAAACCCAGCAAGAAGATGATACCGTGGTTGAAAATGAAGGTGTTAAATTGTTAATCGATCCAATGAGTTATCAATACTTGCTGGGTGCTGAAGTTGACTACACTGAAGGCTTGGAAGGCGCACAGTTTGTGATTCGTAATCCTAATGCAGTCACCACTTGTGGGTGTGGCTCATCTTTTTCTACGTAAGAAGGGGATAGCGAAAAGGGGAAAGGACAAAATTTGCCTCCCCTTTTTTTTGTAGTAGTCAACAAGATATTAAACATTCGTCATTCCTGCTTTAGGCAGGAATCTAGACATTTCTGTATTCCTGCCGTCGCAGGAATGACGATTTAGATTCCTGCCGTTGCATGAATGACGAATACATAATGTTCAACATCATCATGAACACATTTGCAATCATTTTATATATTGCCGCTATTGTCTCGCGGCATAAATATCTTTTACTGGTACTGGGGGGATTGGCTGCAACCCTCCACGCGCTCGTGTTGTATCAGGGCCTGATAACGCCAACCGGCTTAAACTTAGGCTTTTTTAATGCCGCTTCTCTGATTGCGTGGGTGATTGTGGTGTTATTATTGCTGAGTTTGCCACATCAACCTGTTAAAAACCTAGCTATTGTACTGTTTCCCCTTGCCGCACTGGCAATAGGCTTACAAGGTTATTTTCAGACAGAGCGCATTTTTTCCTCTGAAACTGAAATCGGTGTCACACTGCACATTTTAGCTTCTATTCTAGCCTATAGCCTCTTAAGTATTTCAGCACTACAAGCCCTATTTTTAGCCCTTCAAGATTACCAATTACATCATAAACACCCCGGTTGGGTCATGCAGAGATTACCACCGTTGCAGGTAATGGAAAAGCTATTTTTTCAAATGATTACGGTGGGGTTTGGGTTACTCAGTTTAAGCCTTATTAGCGGCTTGGTATTTTTAGACGATTTGTTCGCACAACATTTAGCGCATAAAACCGTTTTGTCAACAATGGCATGGTGCATTTTTGCGATATTACTTTGGGGACACTGGCGTTATGGTTGGCGCGGTAAAACCGCGATACGTTGGAATCTCACTGGCTTTGCGGCACTGATGTTAGCTTATTTTGGCAGTAAGTTAGTACTTGAACTGATTTTACATCGGTGAATGGAATCATTGGTTAGGAATGGATTATCGTTTTTCAGAAAAATAATGTAAGAAATGTAAGAAACGGATGCTATCCGATCGATAGGATAGTATCCGTTAACTTTGACTTTTGAAATTAATTCACCTCAATAATTTTGTCTGAATCAGAATTTTCAGTCAGGCGGATATCGCAGCGCGTATCGTATCCCACAAAAATTTAATTTACTTAACTGATGTTACGCACTCAAGTTCCTAATTTGTCAGAATCAGGATTGGAAGGCATTTTAGGATCTTCAGGATGGTTTTAAGTAAGTCATTTCGCGCAAATTGGCGTGGGGCGGTGTGAACACAAGTCAAACGCACATCAAGTGGAACTAATGACCGCTTTTTTATAGAAATTTTGATTCAAACAAATTATCCTGAAAATCCTTCAATCCTGAAAATCCTGATTCTGACAAATTAGGAACTTGGGCGCGTAACATCAGTTCAGTTACTTAAAAAAATTGAGCCTCGCGTGAATGCTTCTCCTGAATTTTGAAAATTCTTAAATTCTGTGAATTCTGATTCAGACAAACAAAATACCATCAAGTACTACACTATCCCAACCGAAAGAAAAATTAAAAACATAAATACACCGGCCATCACACCGGTCATAAGGCCACCAGCCAACCCTACCAGAATTGCCATAAAGGAACCGCCGGAAGTCACACCAAACCACACCGCTCCTATAATGCCCCCCCCTATGGCTGGATTTGTAATCATTAAAAATTTTTTCTTAATGGCTATAATTAGCACAATAATAGCAATTATAAAGGCACCCCAAAAAAAGTATTTGTTCTTTTCATACGGGATAAGATATGAACGTAATGAAGCTAAATGTAACACCTCTTTTGGAAGCGATGATTCTCCCGCTTTGACAAAAACAATATTGTTTGGACCAGTAGCAAGCTGAAGGTTGTCTTCAACATCGGTTTTAATGTATCGACCTTCATAGCCAGTCACTTTGCCAGTATCAAGAAGTTCGCTTTTTTCCGCTTCATTCCATTCACGGGTACCGTTGTGTCCAAGCGTTACCAGTTCCCTTTCCTGTTCCCACGCCGCTTGAACCGCTTCTGCCTTGTATTGCCTGATTTGTTCTTCCTTTGAAGTACAGGCAGATAGCATCAAAATCATTTGGATAAAAATGATTAATGCTATTGGGTAAAATTTGAAATTGTTCATGATTTTTTCTAAGCTTATATATGTTCAGAAAAATATTTAGGGCCAAACCAAACCTTCAAGGTTTCCAAAACCTTGAAGGTTTCTAACTGTTATTTGCTAAGGTATTATCCAAATGAAATGATAATTATATTAGAAACGCTCAAAAAAACAAGCGACTGAAATTAGAAAGTTTTTAGGAGTCCAAACTTTAGTTTGGCTGAGTGGCCCAAACTAAAGTTTGGACATTGTACCACGACCAACAACTCAAAAGGAAAATCCAACCATGTTTAGATATAGTAATGAAAAGCGGTGTTTTGGCAAAAATAGTGCCAATAGTTATAGCCTTTTCGTCCTGCGCGGTGGCTCGTGGGTCGACAGCGGGCGGGACGCTGCTGGTACTGCGGCGCGCGGCTTGTCAGGATAGAGTAACCCTCTACCCTTTTCCTAATGCCAATTGATACGTCCTTGGTTAAAGCGTTTACACAATTTATCGATTGTCTTCATAATCACTATTCGGGCCTAAAAATACGGCCTATTTCCAATTATAAAGATGAATATTTAGCGTTTCAAATAGTCATTTTGAGAAAACTCTCTGTTGAACAAATATTGGAAACCTGCCACAAAGAGTGTATCAAGGCGGAAGAAGAATATGATTGATTTATCTTTCCTCATGTGGTTTATAAAGCGTAGGAGAACAACAAACGAATTGGTAGCAAGTCAATCGTCGTGATAGTGTTCAAACGGATACTATCCCGGCAAAGGATAGCATCCGTAAAATCACTACATCTACTGGACTACTGTTTTGGTTTTATCCTTTATTATAAATAATCCCTGTAGCTATGGTTAA
>QNER01000316.1 GCA_003646175.1 Candidatus Parabeggiatoa sp. nov. 1 | reverse complement strand
GATTCTGACGAGCCAATTGACCTTCAGCCGCCCAAAAATGAATCGCTGGTACGTCAATACCTTTTCTTGCCAGCCATAAGCCCGTCATAGGATAATAAATCCCTTTTTCATTGGAAACATTAAAAATAACAACTTTCCTCTTGCTTCCTAAATGCTTAGCTCTATCCTCAAGTGGCATCGGGACATAAAGAAAATGGTCAGAAAATCTTTGCAAAACCTGTGCACGCACAAATTCGTATGGTTTCTCTATCCAGTTGATAGGAGACAAATAAGTTATCACCGACAACATTGAAAGCATGAGTATGAGTATACTTAACCGGCTTTTTAACTTACCCCAAGTCGTTTGATAACCTAGCCAAGGCAGTTGGGAAACAACGATAACAGCCCCAAGCAAAGGGGTACAGAGAAACCGCCCACTCATAAAATCGCCACCCACATTAATGACATAAATAACGGTTAATAATATCCCCAATACCAATGGCCAAAGTTGTCGTTGTTTGGTCCAAAATGGCACTATAAATGCTATCGCTACAGTAAACAGAGTAATTGGATCTCTAAACACGGATTCTACCAAATAGACAATCCCTTGCAATACCAGCTTATAATGTGGAATCCCACCGCCGAGCTTGGCGTAAGCCGTATTTGGAAATAAAAAACCGTAGTAAACCAGCGAAAACAATTCCCAAATAATAAAAGGAATAAATCCCCCTATCATCAAACCCACCGTTTTCCAAGAACGATTTCCCCACCATACCCACACAAGCGTTGGTATGAGTATCAGAATATTATCCATCCGATTCAACGTCGCTAAACCTGCAATTAAAGCCAACAGAAATATCGTTGGTTTTTTGTGGCTTTCTTCTTCTGTATAAACATTCAGATAAACTAGGAAAAACAGGACAATAAGCACATTTGTCAGCGGATTTTCTAAGCCGGAAGCAGAATAATGAAGAAATGCCTTGGAAGAACTGAAAATGACAAGCACGAGCAGTGCCGAAAATCTTGACTTGGCAATTTTAAACGTTACCAGATAAACGGTTAATACCGAAAGACAAATAGAAACGACAAGATTGGTGAAATAGATTTCCCGCGTGAAAAAGTAAAACCCGGAAAGCACCAACATCCACAGTGGATTCGTATAAGTTTGGACTCTTTCAGCCACATTCCAGCGTAAACCGTAGCCATTGATAAAATTATCAATCGTGCGAAAAGTAATGTAGGCATCATCATTAACCCATGCGTTACCTATCAAAATCATTACAAAAGCGGCAAAAAAAACCAAAAGAACATTAATCCTTAACGAAAAAGTCAGTTCGGTGTTATCCATTAAGTTATTCGTCATCATCAATTCATAACCTTTCGCAAATAGGAAGCCAAACTAAAGTTTGGACTCCTAAGTTTGGATAAATAGACTTATTTTATTTCTTCACAATGAACCAACTCCCAGCCACGAAAGATCAACATAACCGATCTTAAATTCACTCCCCGATTTCCCTGAATGACTCGCGAATCCGTGGCATATTGCAGCAATTGGTTTTTGGCATCGGAAATTTTTTCTGGTAACAATTCTTTGGTGAATTCGCTGCGCGTGATATATTTGAGTTCAATCATATAACCATATTTGACTTTCTCATATTTGGCAAAAAACGGATCCAAGTACAAATCGACAAACCCTTTTCCCATTTCTTCGGAGGTAGCAGTGATGTAATAATCCGTCACATTCAGGTAAGCTAAAAGAAATGTTTGAATGACTTTTTCCCCGCTCAGATAATCCCGGATGGCAGTTTGCTTTTCCACTTCACTTGCCAAAAATTGAAAAACCGGTTGCCATTCACCTTGATATGCCATATTGCGAATCAGGTTAGCTCCCGTACCACCAATCAATACTGAAGACATCCATATCCTCACACCCATCACGGAGATAACCGTACATCAATTTCTGTATGGTGCGATTAGGGATAATGAGTTCATCTTCTTGATGGTAGCTTAACAAACCAAAGAAGTACAACAACGAAATGAAGTTTTTGGGATAGGCATCGTCTCAAGGAATTGACAAACATCTGGTGATCACAGATATCGCTCTACCACCTTACGTCAGGCCGCTTTTTTTAGCGAACTGGCAAGCATCATGCTTTCAATACTTAAATGGTAATCGAGTGCTGGCCACTCAATACCAGTACCATGACAAATCAATTGATAATTGGATAGCTGATTGAGAGACGCTTGCTGTAATTCTTGATACCATGTCATGGGGGTTGAAATGATTCGGCCATCTTCAAGTTCAACATGAAGATAACGGTCATCAAAATGAATGGTTTTACCCTTTAAAGTATTCATTCCATCTCCTCTCAAATTCATCTTGATAAATTTCTGCAATCTCAAGTGCCTTTCTAAGTTCTTGAGGTTTCAAATAATTATACACTATTCGTAGTGTTAGCAATTCAATTTTCGCATGATTCCCGCCTTTCATCACATGAATATGTTTTGGCTCATGTTCATTGGCATAAAAGAAAAACTTAAAACCTTCTTGTAAAAGTAATGTTGGCATATATATCCTTGCTTTGTATTGTTTTTATAATAGTCTGCTCTTCCCTGTTACCATCAAATATATGGGATATTGGAGTACAAGGTTCACTTGTACAATCCCAGCCCGTCGCTTATGACAGTTCTGGTTTTATTCAGTGTTTAGAAGATATCTGTCAGGAAGACAAAAAATCTTCTCCTTTGTGCCCAAAGAGGCACAACCGGTTCTGTCGGAAAGCCTTGGAATCGCCATCCCATCGCAATGACGACGACAAGTCTTATTGGCTTGAATAAGTTAAAAGAGTGCCAAAGAAGTTGTAGCATCAGTTATAATTAATGCACACACACGCGGATGTTTTTGGTATTGGTTATTTATTTGGGCATTTTGGTTTTAAGGCCGTAAAATTTTTTCCAAATACATAGAAAGAAAAAACCGCTAAGGTTTCTAAACCTTAGCGGTTTTTTTTTAGCCCAGAAATCCGATTCGATGCTGAACAAGGTTTGCAACCCCATCCGTCACATTTTTGAATTTAAACCAATGTAACGGACGGGATTGCAAATCGTGCAAGGTAACTTGGAACGAAGGAGAGCGACATAGGTCATTTATCATCGTTTTGATAAACGCTACCCCATTCCTTAATGAACCATTCATCATTCATCATTCATCATTCATCATTTTTACAACATCCGCACCGTCAACACGCCTTCCGTCTCACAAAGCTTATCCACAACTGTTTGTGGTACCGGATTATTGACATCAACCAACGTACAAGCAATTTCGCCGCGTGATTTGTTCAACATATCCAAAATATTGAGATTGGCATTAGCAATCGCTGAAGAAATCCGTTCAATCATGCGGGGAACATTGGAATTAATCACCAGCAAGCGATGCCCACCGTTACGCTGCATTTCCATCTCTGGAAAATTCACCGAATTATGCACGGTGCCATCTTCCAAATAATCACGTACTTGATCTGCAACCATAACCGCACAGTTTTCTTCCGCCTCTTTGGTAGACGCGCCAAGGTGTGGCAGGGTAATTACCTTTTCATGGTTTCTCAATAAATTATTCGGAAAATCACACGCATAGCCATTAACCCGTCCCGCCTTAATCGCTTCACAAACCGCCGCATCGTCCACAATCCCACCACGGGAAAAATTAAAGATCATCAACCCTTGACGGGCATTTTGTAAACGTTCTGCACTAATAGCGTTGCGGGTGCTATCTAGCAGAGGAACATGCACTGTCACAAATTCTACTTGTGACAACAGATCCTCAATGCTCAACGCCTGTTTAACATGTGCCGATAGTTGCCAAGCATTTTTTACCGTGATATGGGGATCATAACCGATGACTTTCATGCCTAATGCTTGAGCGGCATTGGCGACTTTGACACCAATAGCACCCAAACCAATGACACCTAATGTGCGCCCAGACAGTTCAAAACCGACAAATTGCTTTTTACCGGTTTCGACTTGCTTGGAAATTTCTGCGTCGGTGCCTTGCAAATGGCGGGCATACTCCCATGCGGGAAAGAGATTGCGGGCTGCTGATAACAAACACCCCAACACTAACTCTTTAACCGCATTCGCATTCGCACCGGGGGCATTGAAGACGGGAATGCCACGCGCTGTCATTTTATCAACCGGGATATTATTCACCCCCGCGCCTGCGCGTCCCACCGCTTTCAAGGTGTTGGGTATTTCCCAATCGTGCATTTTAAAGGAACGCAATAGCACCGCATCTGGGTGCCCAAATTCTGAAGCCACTTCATAACGTTCACGCGGCAAACGTTCTAAACCGTTGATAGAAATATTATTTAACGTCAGTACTTTATACATTAGCCCTTCCGGTTTGCAAAATCATTCATAAACTCAACCAACGCCTGTATGCCTTCTTCTGGCATCGCGTTATAAATACTGGCACGCATCCCGCCGACGATGCGATGTCCTGCCAACGCGAGTAAACCCAGCTCTTTCGCCTCTGCCAAAAAGGTTTTGTCTAAATCGGGATTGCTCAACGTAAATGGCACATTCATCCAAGAACGATAGGCCGGATCGACGGGATTCTTATAAAACGCCGAATTATCAATAGCAGCGTACAACTTCTCAGCTTTACGCTGATTGCGTTTGCTCATTTTTGCCAAGCCACCCAAGTCTTTGAGCCATTTAAACACCAGCCCAGCGAGATACCATGCGTATGTCGGTGGCGTGTTATACATAGAACTATTGTCAACGTGGGTTTTATAAGAAAACATTGTCGGTGTCTCAGGCTTGGCGTTGCCAGCCAAATCCTCACGTATAATGACAATCGTTAACCCAGCAGGGCCGATATTTTTCTGAGCCCCAGCATAAATCAGCCCATATTTGGAAACATCCAACGGACGCGACAAAATCGTTGAAGACATATCCGCGACTAATGGCTTATCACCAACATCAGGAATGGTATTAAACTCCAAGCCGTGGATAGTTTCATTGGGCGTATAGTGAACATAAGCCGCGTTAGGATTTAATGCCCAAGTGCTCCGATCCGCCACCGTGGTAAAATTATTGGCAGCCGAATCAACGGCCAAATTGATTTGCCCGTATTTTTTCGCCTCAGCAATGGCTTTTTTTGACCATATACCGGTGTTGAAATAATCCGCTTCCTTGTTATCACCCAGCAAATTCAAAGGCACCATCGCAAATTGGCTCGTCGCGCCACCTTGCAAAAACAGAATTTTGTAATTGTCTGGAATCGCTAACAATTCTCGCAAATCGGCCGTCGCTTGTTCAGCAATTGACATAAATTCTTTACCGCGATGGCTCATTTCCATCACCGACATGCCGCTACCTTGCCAATCAAGCAGCTCGGCTTCGGCTTGCTCCAACACCGGCTCAGGCAACATCGCGGGGCCGGCACTAAAATTAAATGCACGTGACATATATTTATCCTTAATTTCAGTTAGAAACCAGTTAGAAACCTTCAAGGTTTTGGAAACCTTGAAGGTTTTAGAAACGCGGTAGATAGCCAGGTAGTTACACTGGCTTTAATAATACGCACCTTCGGTGCTAGATTTTTGAAGCACCGAAGGTGCGAAATTAATATGATACCGAAGATTGTCGGGAGGGGCAACGCCCCTGGAACTTTTGTCATTTCTCATAAGCTCACGAAATCTATCAACCATCCAATAAAAGCGATAGCATCACGAAATGTTGTGAATCGCAAAAGTGATACTATCGCAAAAAAAAAGCGATAGCATCACGAAATGTTGTGAATCGCAAAAGTGATACTATCGCAAAAAAAAGCGATAGCATCACGAAATGTTGTGAATCGCAAAAGTGATACTATAGTTTTTCAAAAATAATTTCACAAGTCATTGACGGAATCCGTGAAGTTATTTTCCGGATGCTATCCCTTCTTAGGGATAGTATCCGTTAGACTTATGTTGTGAATCGCAAAAGTGATACTATAGTTTTTCAGAAAAATAATTTCACAAGTCATTGACGGATACTATCCCGAAAAGGGATAGCATCCGTGAAGTTGTCAAAAGGAAGTCGGATTTATTAACCCTAAAATATTATCTTCGATTAAAAACCTTCGAGGTTTAGCAAACCTCGAAGGTTTTGCTCTACATTGCCATACGTGACTAACAACGAAGAGTTATTCTTCATCCGGTGAAAAAGGGGGGGGGTTACAAACATTTAAATTCTGTCACCGATATCAGCCAGGCATTATGTTTCTGCCCGTCGTCATCTTCCAGTTCCGTTTGCGTCAAAGTGCCTTTTACCTCGATATCTTCAGGACATTGAACCTCATCAAAGGTATGTATAATAATCTGGGCATCGCCCACCGCCATATAATCCTGCATACCTTCACCACCGCTAAAAGCGGGATCCGCCATCATAAAATATCCAGGCACTTCAAACATATCCACACGAGGGCCTTTCGCTGTCACCGATTTATCTTTACAACTATCCAAAACAGCTTCATTTAGATCATCACACTCACCTGCGAAGACAGGTGTTATCCCAAGACTGCATAAGCTCCATAATCCAAGTAGCCCAAGTGCGAATTTCCGATATAAAGTGAGAGAGTTCATCTGGTTTATTTCTCCTTAAATTCCTTGTCATCTGAGAAATCTGATTTTAAAAAGACAATCTGATTTCTGTGACATTTACAAAGGCAAACCACGTACCAAACGAGAAGGGTGTGCATTCAATCCCGCCATTTGGCGCACAACTTGTTTTTTTAATAGGGGCAATGTTTCCGTGAGCAATAGGCCTAAATTACGTGCCGCTACCAGCGGCGGGAACACATTAGAAAATACTTGCACCAGCGTATTGGTTAAAGTTGTGACATGTTGTTGATCAGGTAACTGCCACGCAACATAACGTTGTAAAGTAGCTTCACTGCCCACATCTTCGCCCGCCCTCATGCTATTTACCACCGTTTCTGCCAAACTGGCAACATCGCGCAAACCCAGATTTAATCCTTGCCCAGCAATTGGATGCAAAGTATGGGCCGCATTACCAACAATAACGACGCGAGGGCGTGTGTGTTGCTGGATGCGAACCAAACGTAATGGGTAAGCATGGCGTTGTCCCACTTGCATAAAGCGGCCCAATCGCCAACCAAATTGTTGTTGTAGCGCGTTTAAAAAAGCGTGTTCATCAAGTCCCATCACCTCAACAGTCTGATCACGGGCAATAGTCCATACTAATGAACAGTCATTATCCCGCCGGGGCAAGAGCGCCAAAGGCCCCGACCGGGTAAAACGTTCATAAGCGGTATTTTTATGCGGATATTCTAGTGTCACATTGGCAATCACCGCGGTTTGCTCATAGTCCTTTTTATGGGTTGTGATGCCCAACTGTTGGCGAATTTTGGAATCTCCCCCATCGGCTGCGACTAATAAGCGCGTTTGTAATATAAGTTGTTGATTATCCACGGTTATCTGTATTTCAACCGCGTTGTCTTGGTTTATGATTTGCACAAGTTGCGCTGGTGCGAAAATGTCGACCTTTGATTGAGCAAGCGTTTTGGCAAGCGTTTGACCTAAATGGCGGGCACTGACGACATAGCCTAACGCCGGGGCCCCTAACCCATTAGTATTTAAGTGGGTAACACCAAAGTGGCCTTGGTCAGAAACATGAATATGCTTAATTGGAGTAGCCTCTGGCGCAATTTTGTCCCATATCCCCATACCGTTAAAAATTCGCTGTGAAGCATAGCTCAACGCAATAATGCGATCATCATAACTGGGGGGACGGCTGTCGCCAGTAAACCAAGGGGCTGCTTCAATGATTGCCACTGTTAGCGGGGTAGTACGCAGCGCACAGGCGAGACTGGCACCCACCAGTCCGCCGCCCACAATAACAATATCATAAATCTGTTTTTCAGGCATTTCAGTTTTCCTCGTGCAAAGTGCGCTTGCAACGAATAGGGCTTTTATTTAACTGTCAAGAAAATTTTTCAGTAAAGTAAGCCCCGCGTGTTGGCTTTTTTCTGGGTGAAATTGCACCGCGAAAACATTGTTTCGTGCTATCGCAGAAGTAAAATTAATGCCCCCATAAGCTGTTGTCCCACCCACAACATTGCTATCGATAGGATCG
>QNER01000315.1 GCA_003646175.1 Candidatus Parabeggiatoa sp. nov. 1 | reverse complement strand
CCAAAAAAGCGATAGCATCACGGCTTGAACACTTTTTGGTCCTGTACATAGATTATCAACAGAAAACGGTAGAGTCAGGATTTTTTTAAGATGGATTTATTTTTTTTTAAAAGGCGTTTAGCATTCGTTTCAGGCGAACCTTGCACGAGTCAGCATCTGTAACTACAAGGATTGTTTATAAGAAAGGATTTTTTCTGATTATAACGGATTCTGTTGATAATAAATTCAATATGACATTTCGTGATGCTATCGCTTTTTTGGCGATAGTATCACTTTTGCACTTTTGCGGTATCACCCTTCTCTATATGCTAAAATCCTTAAGAAGCTTGTTCGTCAATTTTAACGAATAAAAACAACGCGTTAAATTGACAATCCCCTTATTTTCGGACAACTCTAATCAGTCAAAAATATCATTACAATAACCAGCATTATTGTTTGAGTGATACTATCGCCAAAAAAGCGATAGCATCACGGCTTGAACACTTTTTGGTCCTGTACATAGATTATCAACAGAAAACGGTAGAGTCAGGATTTTTTTAAGAGGGATTTGTTTTTAAAAGGCGTTTAGCAGGCGTGCAAGGTTATAGCGTTTCCCGATTGCATGAAATACAAAAAAATAGGTAACTACTCAGCCCTGAAAGGGCGCTTTATTAAAGCCCAGGGCAACGCCCTGGGAACTAGAATAACAACGAACAAGCTTTGAAGGGGCGATTTAAAATTTTAATACGCCTTTTCAGGGCTTTAAATCATAAACACCTGCACCTGGGGCGTTGCCCCAGGCTATAATAATTCGCACCAAAGGGGCTGAGTAGTTACAAAAATATAAATTAAATTTTAAAGGTTTTAAAGCCCCAAAGGGGCGAAATTAATAGCCAGGGGCAACGCCCCTGGAACTCAAATTGTATTTTACGCAATCGGGAAATGCTATAACTTGCACGAGTCGTACAAGGTTCGCCTTGTACGCCTGACCAAATACGTGGTTTTTTCGTACAAGGTTCGCCTTGTACTCCTGTTTAGGTGTTTTTTCCGACGAAGGAGCCGGGCATTTACCGCTGTCGGGACCGGCTCTCGCAGTGGATCATCCATCCCAGCGAATTAACGTTGTCCCCAAAAAACTACCCCCTTCTGCCATTGGCACAGGGTAAGAAGTTGGAACAATTTGTGGCTTTATGTCTCAAACAAGGCCTGATAGACTATCTGAAACTCACCCTAGATATTGGCATCATCAATGATCCCAATGTTATTTTGCAAAAAATTCTGGAGATGCAACAAATGAAACCGACAATCCATGAAGACACTTTGCGTTCTCTTGATCAATTTTTCCGCAAAATGCCGGAAAAGATGAAAGAGATGTCCATTTTCCAAGACGCTTTGGCGAACAGCCAGAAGTATGGGCAACAATTGGGTACACTATATGCTCAACAGCGCACACTCATTCGTCAGTTACGTCGCAAGTTTGCGTCGGTACCGGAGAATGTGGTGCAGAAAATTGAGTCCACCGACGATATTGAACTGTTGGACAACTGGCTGGTTCAGATTATTGTCGCGGATTCTTTGGCTAAGATTGGTTTTCAACAAAAAGGCGTTTAACAGGAGTGCAAGGTTAACTTGCACGAATCGTACAAGTTAACCTGGTACTCCCAAAGATAACCGGATACAAATGATGATAGATACTATTGCTGATATTACACAAAAACTTTGGGAACCAGCCAAAGACTTGCATCAAGACGGCCTTTCTTATCATGCTTATTTGACAGAGTTGACTTGGCTGTTGTTTTTAAAAATCGCTCCGGCACTCGGTGAAGCGAGTCATCTGCCAAAAGACTTAAGTTGGCAGGCCTTAATCGACAAAAGTGGTACCGAACAATATGAATATTATCAAACAGTTATCAAAGAACTGGGACAAATCAGTGATCCCTACATTGCCGGGATTTATGCACACGCTTGCACGTCCTTTAAACAGCCTGAACAATTGGCACAGGCTATTACCACACTTGCAGCTATTGATGAAGTGCCAATTGATGACTTGGGAGAAGTGTACGAAACGCTATTGGAAGAATGTGCTTACGAGGACGATAACCGTTTACACATCGCCCCACGTTCATTGGTTGATCTGATGGTCATTTCAACGCAACCGCAAACGGGGGAATTAATTCAAGATCCGCTGGCTGGCACAGCGAGTTTGGTGGTGGCTGCTGATCAATATATTCAAGTGATAAGTGATGAATACTTATTGGACTTATCAACCATTAAAAAAGATATTCATAAACAACAGAATATTATTGCGATAGAACCCGACTTAGTGCGACAACGTTTAGCATTGATGAACTGTCTGTTACATCAGATTGATCATCCACAACGTATGCCGGTGCGCTGGGGCGATAGTTTATTATCAAACTTACAACTGTGGCCTCAAGCCGATGTCATATTAAGCATACTGGTTTTTGCCAGTGAGCCAACAGATGAATTGGGCAAACACGATGCGTCTCTGGCTTTATTACAACATATTTACCAGACACTTAAACCCGGTGGACGGGCAGCGGTGGTGGTGCCCGATAAGATATTAAAAGCGGCCGGGCCGGCACAACAAGTGCGTAGCACTTTGCTTGATACTTGTATTGTACATACCGTGTTACGGTTGCCTGACGGGATTTTTTACCCACATCAGTTGCCAGCCCATCTGTTGTTTTTCAGAAAAGGCCAAACCGCTGATGAGAAAACGCAAACAGTTTGGTTTTATGATTCAAGGACTTACTTTCCCGCTTTTGGGCAATATCTGCATTTAACGCGAGAGCATATTTTGCCCTTTGAAACCGTTTATGGTGACGATCCATTAGGACAAGCCCCCCGCCATGAAGAAGGTGAGGACGGACGTTGGCGAGGTGTCAATCGTGAAACTTTGGCAAAACAAGATGATAGATTGGATTGGTGTTGGTTACCGCACGAAAAAGTCACAACGGAGGCAGTCGTCATGGAGAATGAAATAGCAACAAAGGACAATAAAGTCGCAACCAAGGACAATATTATTCCCGAAGAAGTTTGGGAAATATTAGATAAGACGGTGAAAGAGTTAGAAGCCTTAATGGAGATTTTGCGCGAGTGAATGGTGAATGGTGAATGGTTAATGATGAATGGTTAATTAATGAATGGTTAATGATGAATGGTTAATGATGAATGGTTAATGATGAACTGTCGATTTGACACCCGAAATTGAACCGAGCAGATTTCAGATAAATCCCTTCAAATTGATTGTATTTTAACTCAAAGAATTAGGGACATTTTTCACCCAAAGGTTTTTCTAAAAAAACGCTATGTACAGGACAAAAATTGTAATAATTTGATTTTATAAGTATTTCGTGATGCTATCGCTTTTTTGCGATAGTATCACTTTTGCACTTTTGCAGTATCACCCTTATCTATCTGCCAAAATCCTTAATAGACTTGTCCGTCAATTTTAGCGAATAAAAACAAACGGTTAAATCCACAAACCCTGATTGAGTCAAAAATATCATTATAATAACCAGTGCTATTGTTTGAGTGATACTATCGCAAAAAAAGCGATAGCATCACGGCTTTAACACTTTTTGGTCCTGTACACAGAAAAAAACGATAAAATCATTCATCATTCATCATTCATCATTCACCATTCATCATTCACCATTCATCATTCAAATTGAACCGAGCAGATTTCAGATAAATCCCTTCAAATTGATTGTATTTTAACTCAAAGAATTAGGGACATTTTTCGCCCAAATGTTTTTCTAAAAAAACGCTATGTACAGGACAAAAATTGTAATATATTTGATTTTATAAGTATTTCGTGATGCTATCGCTTTTTTGCGATAGTATCACTTTTGCACTTTTGCGGTATCACCCTTATCTATCTGCCAAAATTATTAATAGACTTGTCCGTCAATTTTAGCGAATAAAAACCAACGGTTAAATCCACAAACCCTGATTGAGTAAAAAATATCATTGTAATAACCAGTGCTATTGTTTGAGTGATACTATCGCAAAAAAAGCGATAGCATCACGGCTTTAACACTTTTTGGTCCTGTACACAGAAAAAAACGATAAAATCATTCACCATTCATCATCCACCATTCACCATTCATCATTCACCATTCATCATTCACCATTCATCATTCATCATTCACCGTCTCCGTTTTCTAGGAAGACCTTTTGCACCCCTAAAGTTTCCACCTTTCGCTCCTTTGAGTTTAGCACCTCTCAAATTAGCCCCCCTAAATTTAGCCCCTTTTAATTTAGCCCCCCTGAGATCAGCACCACGCAAATTCGCACCACGCAAATTCGCACCACGCAAATCCGCTTTCCCCAGTTTAGCCGAGCGCAAATTCGCTCGGCGCAAATCGGCCCGCTTTAAATTCGCTCTTCTAAGATCCGCACCACGCAATTTTGCGCCCCTCAGTCTCGCCCGATAAAGGTTGGCTCCACGCAATCTAGCCCGTGTTAATCTCAAGTTGCTGAGTTTGGCACCGCTCAAATTACACCGATTGCATTTTTTAGTTTTTTTAAGTTTTTTGACATGGGTTCTATTGGCAGCCAACGTAAAATGAGCTAACAAACCAACCATTAATGGTATGAGTAACAAAACAATAAATTTTTTCATCAGCGTTCTCCTTTAACTTGAAATCCGCCAGAAGCCGGAAAACGTATTCGGGACGCTAGCGCGTTCCGAAAATTTTCCGCAATTAATGTGGTGATTTTACGGCGATATTCCTACTCGTCAGAGCGAAAAACAGAATACCAACACATCCCCACTTGGTTCTAACAAAGGCACATGGAAACCCGAAAATCATCTGATCGTCCTGATTATCTTTTTTATTTTTCTTTGGAGCGAACTCCTAATTTTACTGTTTCCGTTTTCGACTAATGCCTTTTGCCCCCCTAAAGTTTTCACCTTTCACCCCTTCGAGTTTAGCACCTCTCAAGTTAGCCCCCCTAAATTTCGCCCCTTTCAAATTAGCTCCCCTAAGATCAGCCCCGCGCAAATTCGCACCACGCAAATTCGCATTGCGCAAATCCGCTTTCCCCAGTTTAGCCGAGCGCAAATTCGCTCGGCGCAAATCGGCTTTGCTTAAATTCGCTCTTCTGAGATCCGCACTACGCAATTTTGCGCCCCTCAGTTTAGCCCTAGAAAGGTTGGCACCACGCAATCGTGCCCGTGTTAATCTCAAGTTGCTGAGTTTTGCACCGATCAAATTACATCGATTGCATTTTTTAGTTTTTTTAAGCCTTTTAACATGGGTTTTATTGGCGGCCAAGGTGAAATGGCCCAACAGGCCTATCGTTAATGGTATGAGTAACAACAGAACCAGTTTTTTCATCGGCGTTCTCCTTTAACTTAAAATGATAATCAGTAGAGCCTCTTGCAAAACTCTTAAATAGTTCCCCAGGTTTCACCTGGGGCTATTCACGTTCAACCCCTTTGGGGTTGATATTTTTAAAAGTGAATAGCCCCCTTCGACATCCTTCGACAAGCTCAGGAACCCAGCTCAGGGACAAAGAAAACCTGGGGCAACCCCGTAGGGGTTGAATTTGAATAGCCCCAGGTGAAACCTGGGGTAACTGTTTAAGACGTTCAGTAGTTCAATACCAAATACGGCTTCCAACACTTTTCAATCTACTGATAATTCTTTATAAAAACAGACTATACACTTAAATTACCAAAAATAGTCCGTCTCAATTTTGCTATTCTGGAAACAGCAAAATAAAATCTCTCCTACCAAAATCTTTATGACTCTTATTCATGTACAGAACTCCCCTAATCACTTAATAAATTGAAGTGTTTATGGCGTTTCTTATGGCAAAAACAACCGTGATGTCATTCTATTTTTATTATTTTAGTTTGCCCCACGTAATTTAGCGCGTGGCAATATCGCGCTGTTCAGCTTAAGGCCGGTTTTAAAAGTCAGCGGCGACTCATTGTTTTATATAGAAATATGAATTTTGTCAGTTATTTATTCATTCTAAAAATTTTAAAACACGCTTTTAGCACTGCTCAAATGACAACGATTGCATTTTCGGGTGTCTTTGAGTTTTTTAACATGGGTTCCATTAGCAGCGATGGTCAGATGATCCATTGGTTTGACTATTAATGAGATGGATATGATTGAGATGAGTTTTTTCATTTGAGTTTTCCTGAGTTGGGTTGATATGAAGATCGGCTTGCGGCTTGGAATTTAGAGACAAACACACATAATCGCGTGCGTTACCAATAATTAGGGCAAAACCTTCAAGGTTTCCAAAACCTTGAAGGTTTCTAACTGAAATTATTATTTATTATTCTTACAAACTATAGCTAGGGCAAACGCAGCCATTTTTTCGTGAAATCAACAACATCAACGGGTTATAGAGAAAAATAGGAGTACAAACTTTAGTTTGTACAGCCCAAACTAAAGTTTGGACTCCGCCTGCGCTACATAGTGTGACCAACCTTTGTTCGCATCACCAAACACCAAAAAATGGGGGTTTAGGAGCGAATCTTTGGTATTGTAGCGCAATGGTTGCATTTGTGTATCAGTCACGTAGCCACCGGCTTGTTCAACGACACATTGTGCCGCAGCGGTATCCCATTCTGAAGTCAGGCCAAAACGAGGATAAATATCCGCTTTACCTTCTGCCACAAAACAAAATTTTAAAGAACTGCCGATACTGACCAGTTCCACTTCCGTATCAAGTCCATCAAGAAATTTTTGCAAAGATTGACCTGCATGTGAACGACTGCCTGCCACTGTCAAATTATTTTTTGGACAAGATCGTACCGTGATAGGTTCGGGCGATTGTCCGAGCAAACTTTTAAATGCCCCACCCCCGACTGATGCCAAATAAGTAACGCCCATCACGGGCACATACACAACACCAAGTATGGGTTTATGATCATCAATCAGGGCAATATTGACAGTAAATTCACCATTGCGTTTCACAAACTCTTTGGTACCATCAAGTGGATCGACTAGCCAATAACGTTGCCAACTTGCACGTTCTTGGTAAGGAATCTTGGCCGATTCTTCAGATAACACAGGCCACTTGGGTACTATTTTTTCTAAACCGGTTGTGATAGTTTCGTGTGCAGCCATATCCGCAAGCGTTAAAGGGGATTTATCGTTTTTGTGTTCCACTTCAAAATCAGTGGCATACACCTCCATGATGCGTTTTCCCGCCGCTTGCGCGATTTCGTTGACAATATCCAGTAGTTCTTCCAGATCAGAATCGTTTAACATTTTGATTTCCCTAATCTTTTTAATTTGTAACTGCTCAGCCCTGAAAGGGCACTTTATTAAAGCCTAGGGCAGCGCCCTAGGAACTTGCGCCCTTTCAGCACCTGGGGCGTTGCCCCAGGCTGTAATAATTCGCCCCGTTGGGGCTGAGTAGTTACTTTAATTTACAATAAACATTATACCGATTTAATTTTAAATGCTTGATTTTATGACATTTGTGTCAATGCAAATTTCACTTAAATCAATGAGTGACGTTAAATCGGTATAAACTCTAATAACCTTTTTTATACTCACACAGGGAACGAAGTTCCCCTTCGTTCCCCAGAATTAAATTTAATTTGTCATAAAAATTCAAAGGGTTAGTTTATGGCTATCCAACTCAAAAAAGCTTACAATCGCGCTGGTAAGTATAATTGAGCATTTCCTAACTGGTGCTTGAGTGAAAACCATCTAATATTTATATTTTGAACTTCATTTCGTTTGAGCGAGAAATATTTTGGTTATCAACATGTTAAAATTTCTCCTATCGTTGAAATGACACGAACACGTTAAAATGTCTCCCTGTCATAAAAATGACACTATTGCTCCGGTTTTCGTTTGGGCAAAGGCGAAAAATGGGCGCACCATAAGCTAATATACTGAAAGTACAACTTATTTTTGGTCTAAACGGATATTTTAATTTAAATGCTCGAGGTGAAAATTAGAAATGGTACTCACATAACCGCTCTTAAAAATCATATAAAATCATATAAAATCTCAGTTTTGTACGCTCTCTGTTGATAATAATGAAAGATTGCAACTAGAGTCCAGAAGGGGCGGTCGCTCCATTACAGGACGTGTAATGGAACTAACTCCTTCACGGCGTGAAGTCTATTAAGCAAAATTTG
>QNER01000314.1 GCA_003646175.1 Candidatus Parabeggiatoa sp. nov. 1 | reverse complement strand
TCAAGGGGAACTTTAAAATACTTTAAAATATAGTTGCCCAGAAAAGTTTTGCGCCAAAACCTTCAAGGTTTGCCAAACCTTGAAGGTTTTTACCGGGGACAAAACTTTTTTGGAAGAGTATATGGTAAAGTAGCCAAACAAAACTACCACCGCAAGCCATTGAAGCCACTATGCAACAAACCACTATTTTTGATATTGATTTAATCCGCCGCTACGACAAAGCGGGGCCGCGTTATACGTCTTACCCCACCGCCGTACAATTTCACAGCGGTTTTGACGAAGCCGCGTATCGTGAATATGCCCAAAATAGCAACGCGACGTTAAACCCCTTATCACTCTATGTGCATATCCCGTTTTGTGATACCGCGTGCTTTTACTGCGCCTGTAATAAAGTCGCTACCAAAAACCGTAGTCTCGCTGCGCCTTATGTCGCACATTTACGCCAAGAAATGGCTTTTCAAAGTGCACTCTTTAATCGTGAACACCGCCCAGTCACACAATTACATTGGGGGGGTGGCACACCCACTTTTTTAAGTCATACCGAAATGCATGACTTGATGCAAGGAACCAAAGCGCATTTTCAACTGCTTGACGATGACAGTGGCGAGTACTCCATCGAAATTGATCCGCGTGAAACCCAATCCGACACCATTGCTTTGTTACGCGAACTCGGTTTTAATCGCATGAGCTTGGGGGTACAAGATTTTGACCCCAAAGTGCAAAAAGCCGTTAATCGTATCCAATCCGAAGAACAAACATTTGCCGTGTTAGAAGCCGCTCGCCGTGAAGGTTTTAAATCCATTAGCCTTGATCTGATTTATGGGTTACCGCATCAAAGTGTGGATTCTTTTTCTAAAACCTTAGAAAAAATACTGACGGTTAAGCCGGATCGTTTATCCATCTTCAACTACGCCCACTTGCCCACCCGTTTTAAACCACAACGACGCATTAACGAAACTGATTTACCCACCCCTGCCGAAAAATTAGCGATTTTACAACACACCATTAACCGCTTAATCGAAGCCGGCTACGTTTATATCGGCATGGATCACTTTGCCCTGCCTGATGATGAATTGGCAATTGCTCAGCGTAACGGCACCCTCTATCGCAATTTTCAAGGCTACTCGACTCATGCAGATTGTGACTTAATTGGGCTAGGCATTACCTCCATCGGCAAAGTGAGTGATAGTTATAGCCAAAATGTCAAAACGCTAGACGAATACTATGCCCAAATTGATGCCAAACACATTCCCGTCTTTCGCGGCATCGCACTCAATGCCGATGACAAATTACGCCGTGCAGTGATTACCCAACTGATTTGTCATTTCACGCTAGACATTCCCGCCATAGAACAAGAATGTCAGTTTGATTTTAAAGACTACTTTTCCACAGAATGGGCGGAATTAGAAACCATGCAAGACGATGGATTATTAGTGCGAGGCGAACAGCAAATTGAGATTTTGCCGGCGGGTAGATTGCTGGTGCGTAATATTTGTATGACGTTTGACGCTTATTTACGCCAAAGCAAAGAACAAAAATTTTCTAAGGTGATTTAAAATTAATCCAAGCGAGGTTATAGTATGGCAACGACTCAGGCACCGATATGTGTATTCTGTAAGCACTTTATGCAGGGCACACCACCTGACAGCGACAAAAAATCCTTTTTCTGTACAGCCTTTCCCAGTGGGGTGCCGGGTGGTATATTAGAACAAGGGCAAGATCATCTTGCACCCATTGATGGTGATAATGGCACCCTTTTTGAGCCTGCCAAGGATGGCGATTTAGAAGACATTAATACGCAAAGAAAACAGTTAGGGTTGCCACCTTACGCTAAATGAGCGGCTTAACGAGTGCCTAGCCTTCCTTGTTTCAAGGATGAAATTCGGATTCCAAGCCCATTTCTGGTCAAAAATGGTTACCGTTTTTGTTCCTTATCTTGATTTGTCATTTCGACTTGATTTGTATTTCTTTGAAGGAGAAATCTTGCGAGCCTTTAAGATTTCTCCTCTCATCGAAATGACACTATCTAAAGAGTTTTCGTTCAGTTCATCTTCCAGCAAATCCTCCCTAACCCCCTTTCGGTGTGAACTCAAATCAATTAAAAAAAATACGATATTAAAACGAGAACATCAAGTGACAGCAAGAAAAACTTTTGACCTCATTTCTCATTCCAAACCAACCACCTGAAAGACTTTAGTTCAGTTAATCATACCATTAGTTAGTGTCTATCCAGAAACGTATTTTTGATGTTTCGTTCATTAGGCCGACGATTTCCCGAAACTTTGGCAATTTCAGGCGTTTCAGAAAATCCTGACATAATTAGATGTTCATATAAATAACTTCACGGATAGCATCCCTCGAAGGGATGCTATCCGTCACTTTCTGGAAACAACAAGGCACCTTTCTGGATGGGTACTCGGTATAAAATGTGGTACCATTATCGGTGACTGATAAGAAACAATAGGAACATCACCATGAACACCGAACAAAATAGCTCGCTCACGGAGGGACATTTGGCTCTGCAACACTTTACCAACCGACATGAATTCACCAGACGATTTGCTGAGTATCTAAATGACGAGCCACCCCCAGCAAAAATTCTTTTCATGGGGATGGCGGTAATGGCAAGTCATTGTTGCTGAAAGTTTTACAGGAAAACTATTGCAAGCGATTTGTGTCGGCCATTTGGCCGCAACTTAAAGCCAAATCTAATCATGAGTTTGCAACCGCTATTGAGAAAATTAAACTGGAATATTATATCCCGATACCGGCCGCAAAGCTGGATTTTGGGCAACAACCAACAGGAGAAGATAAACCACAAGATCGCTTTTTTGGGCTACTGATGTTGCGACGCAAATTGGCAACAGCGGCTTTTGAATTGGGATGCAAACGGAAATTTCCTCGTTATGACTTTGCTTGTGTCTGGTATCTGCACCAGCAAGGTAAATCGAGGGAATACATAAAAAAACTTTTTCCGTTTGAAGAAATGGAATGTGTGGTGCACTGCTGGATGCCTTTGCACAGACTTTTTGGGCTAACTTAGTCAGAGCTTTTCTCAACACATTGGCAAAGTATCTTGGCCCAAAAATGGGGGCTTGAGAAACAATGGTCCAACAATCTGAAGGCCATGGAGCCGGAGACTATAATTGATAGATTGCCAACGTGGTTTGCACAAGATCTCAATGTTGCGATAAAAGAGGACCAAACTCTGCGACGAATCGTGTTGTTTTTTGATACCCATGAAGCCTTTTGGGGAGAACAACGCAATTTGCCATACCAGTTTGTTTATCAAGATGAATGGTTGCGACGCTTATTCAGTTCATTGGAATTGTCCGCCGGCATTGTGATTGTGGTGGCGGGACGGGAGCCGCCCAATTGGGCGCAAGCCCCTGATTTCTTGATTTCAAAAGATAAGTTGGATATCCATGCGGTTGGGCATCTTTCAGAAGTGGATGCAAAGGACTACTGCCAAAAGGCCGCGCCCTACAACAAGTGCTAATCACTTATACCAGCGTTACGCCGAATCAAGTGCATCCGTTTTATCTGGGTTTGTGTGCGGATCGGGTGCGGACGGCCGAAAGTCAACAGAAATCATTGAATAAAAACGAGTTTTCTGGTGAGTTGGCAACGAGAAAACTGATGAGTCGCTTGTTATGGTATGTGGATGAAGAAATTCAGGATGCCATTCATGCGTTGAGTGCCTGTCGTACTTTTGATAGAAAACTATACTTTATATTAGGAGATGCACTACATTTTAACGCCACACCCGCCACTTTTCGTATCCTTACCGGTTTTTCTTTTGTGTGGCAAGATGAGCCGGGGTATCGCATCCATGATTTGCTGCGCCGCTTATACCATGAAGAAGGAAACGATACCACCAACCAAGCGCATGTCATTTTGGAAAAACACTACCGCAAACAGAAACAAGTGGCAGAAACCATTTATCATACCTTCTATCAAAATCAAGCGCGGGGGATAGCACAATGGAATGACGCTTTTATCACCGCAGATAGCAACAGGAGTGAAGAATTATGTCGAAGCTTACTGGAACTCAGGAACAAATTGGCTTTTTAAAAGGCAAAGCCGCACAAGCGGCTGGGAATTATTATGCCCGTTTAGGGCGGCGCGAAATCGCTTTGGAAGAATACCAACAGGCCCTCAGTGCCTATAATTCCGTTCACCAAACTCTCCCAGACTTTGTTGAAGCTCAAAAGATTATTGATTGTAGGCAAAAAACCAAGTTTCTGGCAGAAACTTGGTTTTTCAGCCATGATTTTTTTGAGCGTGCTTTTTTTTCTGAAATTCAAGAACGTCTACATAATAAGGTATTTTGCCTTTGATTATGTGAATAGAGGGTTAAAGAAAGCACCAAAAAATGCAGCCAAACAAGTTGCGATTTGATGAGTGTTTAAAATCAAAGTGCTGTTGTTAATCGGTGGTAGCGATAAGAAAGCCGTAGCTCAAAATATCGCTAACCAAAATCGCTAACCAAAATTCTGGCTATTCTCTGCTTTAGATAGATGGATAAATTGTTTAAAGGACGAAAAATTCTTTTCGTCTATTATTACGACTTAATGGCACGCACGATAGGAAATAAGTTCCAGGGGCGTTACCACGGGCGTAGATAATACGCCCCGTTGGGGCTAGGTTTTTAAGCCCCAACGGGGCAAAATAATATAGCCAGGGGCAACGCCCCTGGCTATCGTGCGTGCCATTATTATTACGACTGATACTGAACTTGAAGGTAAATGTCCGTAACCTATTTACCACAACCAACATAAGGTACTAAAATGAGCATCGCTACCCTCACAAACACTGGGCAGATGACTATTCCCAAAGATGTCCTGATTTTTTTTGGTATTAAAACCGGAGATAAGCTGGATTTTAGGATTGAAAAAGATCGTGTCATACTACGCCCGGTGACAGTGGACATCCGCGACTTAAAAGGGATTCTAAAACGTAAAACCAACAAAATAGTTTCCATTGAAGAAATGAATGCCGCTATTATTCGTGGGGCAACAGGAGAATCCGAATGACAGGACTAGATACCAACGTGTTGGTACGTTATTTGACGCAAGATGATCCCGTTCAATCTGCTCAAGTTGATCAATTAATTGAACAAACGCTTAGCCAAGGAAAAAGCTTATTTATCAACCATATCGTTTTATGTGAACGGGTTTGGGTTTTGACAAGGGCTTACGATTATCCCAAATCCGACGTGGTTGAAGTGATAGAAAAAATTCTGCTAGCGATCCAGTTTGAGATTGAAGATAAAAGCAGCGTTTGGGAAGCACTCAATGATTTTAAAACAAGCCGGGCAGATTTTGCTGATTGTCTTATTGGTGTGAAAAATCGCAACGCTGGTTGTGAAAAAACTTGGAGCTTTGATAAAGCCACCTGTGTACTAGATAGTTTCACTTCTCTTGAAACGGCTCACTTACTAACGAGTCCAAAAATAAAGCCAGAGTAGAACCCTCGCCGTAACACGTTGTAAGTGTTATTGTTAATAGGCGGCTGCGAGACTCAAGCATTCTACGACGTGGAAGCCAATGACTTGGCGACGGCCGAAAAGCGCATTCAAAATCACATTTCGGTACTGGAAACCGCGAGAACTCACTTAATACCAAAAACGCCGGCCGCGTCTGTCGCACCCGTGAAGTTGGTAGACGATATTATCACACTGACCAAATTCCTATCGTTGGCCCAAAATCTAAACAAACAAAGGGGCAACTGCTGAGAATACCCGTAATTACTTGAATTATGGACTGGGTGAACTTGAAGGCGCGAGGAATGGGTTTGTGCGGCGAGTTGAGTATGGTAAATAACGAATAAGCCAAAGCAGTCAGCACATTGAGGAATGTTTGGGGAAACTCAACATTCTGTCAATGTGCTGCCTTTTTTTTGGGTGAGGCTTCTTTTGCATTTAGGATGTATTATTTTTATGGTTAATATCTATTACATTGAAACCAGTATTCCCAGTTATTACTACGAAAATCGTACTGATATTCGAGTAAGAGCCATGCAAGAATGGACAAAACAATGGTGGCATTTGCCAAAACCGAATGGCATTATACAAACGGGTTTGCCAGCCATCATTGAATTGCTTGATGCACCTCATCCTAAAAATGAGAATTGCTTAGAACTCATAAAGGATGTCACCATGTTAGAATATACCGATGAAATTGACGACATTGTGACAACTTATATTAAACATAAAATCATGCCCAATGAAGCTATGGGGGATGCCGCACATCTGGCCTTAGCCTCGTTTTATAAGTGTGATTTTCTGGTGACTTGGAATTGTAAGCATATTGCTAATGCCAATAAGTTTGATCACATTGCCAGAATGAATAGTATGTTGGGGTTATTTAATCCTAAATTGGTCACGCCGTTTCAACTCTTAGAAGAAGGAGAATAACTGATGGAAAAAGACATTGATGGACTTGATTGGCTGAGAGCTATCAGAAAAAAAATTGCAGCCGATTGTCATTATGATCCGAAAATAATGGGGGATTATTACCGACGTATTCAAAAACAGTATGAACATCGAATCGTCAAAAATCCTTATGATATTAACCACAAAACGTTAGTTCCAAAAAATTAATTGCATTTTGTCGTTCAAAATGTGGCTTTCTTCAGAAAGTATGGTCAATAACCAATAAGCCAATGCAGTCAGCACATTGATGAATGTTTGGGGAAACTCAACACTCTGTCAATGTGCAGCCTTTTTTTTTGGTTACGCTTACCTTTGAGAGGCAAAGTACGAAATCAAAGCCATCACCTACGATCAGGATGCTATCGATACCTCCTTTGAAATGAACTGGGAGATGCGCTAATGACAAATCCTCATGCACCCTTCAAAACGATCAAACCCAAACTATTAATAGGTGAAATTATTTACTGAATGATGTGACAATAGCTGAATATTTTGTTATAGCATTTCCCGTTTGAATAAAATACACTTCAAAACTGGATTTTCGCTATCGCGGGAATGACGCATGAAACTTTTGTACTTCATTGAATCGGAAAACGCTATATCTAAAGGAGTTTACATGGCAACCAAAAACGTTTTTGATATTGCAGCCTTTATTCTTTCCCAAAAACATCCTTTACCCACACCACGCATACACAAGTTACTCTATTATTGCCAAGCATGGTCGTTGGTATGGGATGAAAAGCCACTATTTGAGCAACCCATTGAAGCATGGCCGGGCGGCCCGGTTATAATGGCGTTTTATGATGCCCATGAAGGGCAATACGAAATGGATTTTTCGGATATCCCAAGACTCGGAAATCCTGATGCGCTCGACGAAACTCAAAAAGAAACGGTTCAAGCGGTGCTACGTGATTACGGCAGTCAATCCGCGGGGTGGCTCCGTGACTTAATTGTTATGGAAAAACCTTGGCGTGATGCGCGTAAGGGACTAGATGATCAAAAAGGAGGCGGCCGAGAAATTACGCTTGCGGCTATGGCTGAATACTATGAAGGGGTATACTACGAGGGTTTCGAGATAGAAACATGATATGAGTTATGGGTAAAACTAAAAAAGTTAAAAAAGGGCATACTCTAATAAGTTTTTGCGGGTTTCTCAACAGCCAAGTAGTGACCAAGAAAAACTATCATGGCAAATCCGCATACTTGATTTTGAAGGGCTTTGGGGATGGGGCGAGATAGACGCTGAAACCTTAATATATATTCATGGCAAGTTAGCGCAATTTGAAACCATGACTTGGGCTGAAATCAACAATCCCAATACCGGTTGTCATCCCATCCAGATCAAAGACTTGTGTAGCGAAGCACAAAAACGTCTTGCTGAAATACAAGTCGTTACAACTGAGGAAGAACTCTTTTCTTTGCGTCTTTCGGGAAAAGAGCGTCTCTGGGGTATTCGAGAACGTCATATTTTCAAAATATTATGGTGGGATCCTAGACATGAAGTGTATCCGGTAGATAAGAAGCATACATAAAGTTATTTATTCATCGTGATGCCGAAAGTCAGATATGTGAAGTGACACTCGCTTTGCACTTCCATAGATATTTATTTCAGGACTACCCACGTTTTTTGAATCCAGTGACGTAGATTTACGAGTAAGAAGTATTGACAAAACACCAGCCGCCGAGGATTTGCGGGCACGTTTAGCG
>QNER01000313.1 GCA_003646175.1 Candidatus Parabeggiatoa sp. nov. 1 | reverse complement strand
GGGCACAATTAAGCAGTATCTTGCAACGTTTGCCCAATAAGGTTAGAGTTGTGATGCGTAGTCAAGGAGGAATTTAGCACAGATATACTGAGTACCGTCATCCTTAAGCTTTTTTGTCATTTCTGTTTCTGTTTCGGTTTCTTTGATCGGAGAAATCTTGAGAAATCTTGAGAAATCTTGAAAAATCTTATAGAAGGGCGACTTATGTATCGCTCAAAAGACAGGGCGCATTCCTATTTTCACGCTTAAGTACAACGACACAAGCGTGGATAAACGAATTAAAACTTGACCTACCCGACGTGTTTTTCATTGATTAACTCATGTTACGCACGATGCTTAAAAGGTTTGCAACCCCGCCCGCAACGTTTTAAGGCGAAAGTTCTCAAAAAACGTTCGCCGGTTGCAAAGCGGTTCCCGCATAGTGGAATTTGAAGCACTATGCGTAACATCAGTGATTAATAATCCCATCAAAAAACTAACTTATCTTTTCAAAGCATTTCTCGAACAAAGCCATCCATGTCTAACAAATAATCAAGGATCATTATGCCTTATTCGTTTATCGGCCCGCTTGTGTCGTTGTACTCAAGACAGAGAAATTGATATTAATTAAATGACCATTTTTTTGGAAATGCGCCTCAAAAGACATGACAAAAGCGCAAATTGTGAACTCGGAATCCGTTTTTCCTGAAAAACTTTTGCCTAGTTCGGTGTAAAGTATACCAAGAGCATTATTTTTGAGAATCATTTTCCATATCCCCTTTCACCTTCTCTGGCATGATCTTGTATTCGTGGATCATATCCAGAACAGCCCGTGCTAATTGTTTATCAACTTCGTGGCTAAAGTGACCATCTGGCAAGAAGTTGTTGGGATCATTAGTAGGCGCGATAGTGTGGCTACTCATAGTCGGTATATTAGTTTCGGCAATCGTTTCGGCAAGTGCTTGGTATAAATGATCGGAATAGCCACGATTATTAAACAGCATCAATATGGGCAACTGACCATTGCTGCGTACCTGACGAGCAAAATCCTTTATTATCAAGCGTAAGACTTGAATTTCTTCTGAATGTTCAAAGAAACCTTGAGGCCCATGAAGCGTTTTTGAAACAAAACGGGCATGTCTTTTTGCAGACGAGCGGCGCATAAAACGGATGCTCGCAAAGTAATCAGTGATATTGTGATTGAACAGAAAAGGATCGTAATAACTATCTAGGGCTTGAAGTTGCTGTATATAGTCTTCCCAAAGGGTTTTATCATTTAAAAAACGTCGCAAGTCTGTCAAATGACGCACTTTAGGCCAGATCGGCTCTAATTGATCGTTTTCTACGCGGCGGTATTTTGGAAACGTGAAAGGAGCGGGGTGTTCAAAAGCTTTATTCATGCCCGTTATAGTTGTCATGCCAACCACACTGGAAGCTAATATACCCATGGCGACAACTTGGGCCGAATGTTGTTTTCTATCAAGTAAAAAAGCGGTATAAGTGTGATTAGGGGGAGCGCCCGGCCCACCGATAAAACGCATGGTAATGCGTGGTTCCAGTTTGACTAAAGCTTTGCCCAGATGCTTAGCGAAAGACATGCCATAAATCGCTATCAGTAAGTCTTCAGCAGTTTTGGGACGAGAAGGCTTGGTATGCCATCGCGAGGGCTCCAGCCAACCTGCCAACGCGACAGGGGCTGTTGCTTCATCGGTAGGTGCAATCATTTTGTACATCTTACCTTCAACAGAGCGACCATATTCAAAGTAACGCTGAAGCTGATTTGGCTTGACTGTGGCAGGTACCGGGGGCACGGCGATATAAAGCAATAGTTCAAAAATCAGCAACCACAACACCACCCACATAACAGATAATGATAAGCAACAGTATCGTTGACATCATCAGTGGCATTCATCATTTTTGTTCTCGCTTAGCAATATAAGCCACTCTGCCACCTTTTCTATAGTCCTTCAATCCTGCCCAGTTTTTTATGCCGGCTTTTTTAAATGAGATTTCTTTACAAGAAAAACCATGTAACTTGAACATGTATTCAAGAAAAGACTTTGTGGGAAGAGCAACGAGACCACTTTCGTCAATCGTCATTCTTTCAAGTGTCGGATCCTCAACGATGAACACCAAACTGGGTGGCTTCTTGAAACCACGGCGGCCAAAGGTAAAGATCTTTCTACCAACACTAGTGTCCACAATGACAGATGCAGGTTTAATCCGCTTAATTTCCTCAAAAAACTCAACCTGTCTGGTGGTATGATACAGAAAGCCAAAGCAAAGAACCGTATCAAATTCTCCTGGTTTAACAGAAGATAAATAATCAAAGAGATCACCTTGAAGAAAACGCCACTTGTCCTGTGGGGCAGCAGTGGAACTCATAAATTTTTCCGCACGTTCCACAACTTGTTGTCTACCTTCAACCCCAGTAACATGTTTTGCTCCCAGTTCCAAGCATGCATAAGAAAACCTGCCATTGTTACAGGCGAGATCAAGAACTTTTTGGCCTTTTACAGCTTCTTGATTTTGAGTAAGAAGGGCTTGACAACGCCAGTTCAGCCTATTGATGTCAGAAAATGCTGCGGGTGTTGTTCCTGCGGTTATCAAGTTGACATTCTCATAATTTATGAGAAACTCTTTATTTTTCATAAAAATATGTCCTATCTGCATATCATTTGCTACAACCATGAAGACAGCGAATTCAAGGGTAGCAAAGTTCACGGGTTACCTCAGTCTTGATTGGTAAATTTGATAACGAATTAGGAAAATGCTTGAATATTCACCAAAAGCGGTTAGGTAATTACTATTAATATTACGAGGGTTATTGCAAGCGACGCTCTACAAAACGGATAATGCGTTCAACCGAGTCAAGGTTGTCTAAATTGACTTCCGTTGCCCCGATTTTGATGCCAGCTTTCAATAAATGAGATCAATTCGACCATGCTGAACAAATCCATCAGTGAACTTGAAAATAGCATTGTTTCGCTCTTACTTAAAAACGCCAAAACTACCAAAAAATAGTAGTATTAGTTATGTTTAAGGGGTAAGCTCCCCACGTCACAGATAATTATCTGTGACTCTATGTATAATAGACGATTTTGAAGCTAATCTTATGTTAATTATAAGTCTAGATAAAACCCGTATACTGAACCGCTAATACCTGCCTTCTTGAACTTCCCTAAGTTCTGACGTGTATTATATTACAAATAATTATTGTCTGTCAATATTTCACGCAAACGTTTTTGCGCGAAAAAACTTTTGCGTGAACTTGATTTGTTGGTTTTGGTGTATAATGTGAACTGTCGAAGTCATCGATTCCCATGTCTTCAGTCAGGTAATTGGGCAATTTTTCGCGTGTTAAAGCTACATCAGTTTAAGTGCCCTCATTCAGGCAGGTTTTTATCACCACGGGACGATCCAGTTTGCCGTTGTTATTAAGCGGCATCTCTCCTTCCACTGCTATGGATTTGAGTTGGCACCATATAGTTGGGCATGTTCTGTTTACAGAATTGTAACAATTCTTCTGTATCTATTGGCGTTCCATCGCGGCTAGAAACAGCAACGTGTACCACTTGCCACAATGCTTCATCGTTCACACCAAACGCGACTATACTTGGCTCCGCCACCAACTGAGCTGTCAGGTCTTTTGAGCGAGAAATCTTTTAACTTCAATAAGATTCCTCACGTTGATTCGGAATGACAAAAGCGCAAATTGTGCAGATGCTGAGTATACGTTCCCTACCCGCTCGTTTAAATTATTCAGGCGGGTTATAACATCGGCTAAATTATTATGAGTCAGCATCACACCTTTTGGATTACCTTCTGTACCAGAAGTAAAAGCAATCAAAGCCAGTTCATCACTGGATTGTGGCTTAAAGGTGTGTGCCATCCATTTTTCACCCGGTTCTGGAGTGATTATTTATTTCAACTTTTGCTGCTTGAATGCGATAATGATCTTCCGCATTTCCTAACGGTACGGCAATAACGCCCGTTTCCATACAGGAAAACATCGCATTGACATAACCCGTATGGTTAGGCAGTAACAATGCCCACTCGTTTGATGGAGGTTTGTGGCGTTGCAGATATTGTCATTATTAAAAATCCTAGCGTTTACTGTAATTAAGGTTTAATACGTGTTTAGGGAAACGTCGTCATAACGTTATCAAGGTCTTCGGGCAGAAGAATATCAAAGACGATACGACAAGAAATTCAAAGGTAGCAAAGTTCACGAATTACTTCAGTATTGATAGGTAAAATTTGATAAATAATTAGGAGATTTACAGGATTTCAAATCGTGCTATAGACGTTCAAATAACTAATTTCACAGAAAAGAAACCAAGTTTCTTTAAGAAACTTGGTTTCTAACAGATTTAGTTAATCTGATTTCTTGCTTAAATAGTTGCCTTTGTTCTATGGATTATTTTAGCAAGCCACCACATAACAAAAAAGAAAATGGCTAATGGAATAGCCAATGCAATCAATTTTGGCACACTAAAATACATAAACAGGTGTTCTAAAGGGATAACATATCCATGTAGAATGAACGCTGGTAATGTCAATATCCCCACTGTACTTAAAACATTTCTAATAGCCAAGAGAAAATGTCCTTTATGACCTTTTACTTGACTAATCATTAACATTCCTACTATGATTAACAATGAAATCCCTGTATGAAAGAACAGTTGTGGAAAAAATAATCTAAATCCCTTAAATGAATAATGATGTCCTCCAAGTAGAACACCTATTAAGACACCTATTAGACCTATAGCAAACAGTGTATAGATTTGCCGACTTTCATTTTTAAACCCTTTCAAAAAAATACCAATGGCTACCCCTAAAAGCGAGAAAGCTAACAAATTGAAGTAACCGTAGTATGCCAGCAAATTTAATTTCACAAGGAGCATCCATCCGTCTTGCCATAACGACCATTCGGCAAAATTTTGCAAGTAAATAGCAACACTCATACTGACAACCGCTAAAATAACGGTCATTTCTATTGTCCACTTGTTGAATTTTAAAAGAAAATACAACAAGAAAGGAACTGTTAGCATTGCTAAGAAATAATAATCCATAATGCTATATGTCGCTTTAGCAAAAGCGGTTGAGGAAAAATCTCCCGTAATGAATATCCTGATATAAGCAGGTAATCCAACCAATAATATTCCTAATAATAGAATAAAAATTCTACTATGTATAATCCTAAGTCCTTTAGAAAAGCTTCCCTTCTGAAAATAATCAGAATAAAGGTATGACAGAAACAATCCAAAAGCTAAAGCAAAAATAGGTGTGCCAGGAAATCTGAGTAGACGAATTAGTTCTGGATTACTTACAAATTTATTCAACAATCCTTCAATCCAATGGTTAATTATGATCAAGATTATTGCAATGCCTCTAACAGCATTAACTGCTTCTGTTGTATTAAGAACTAACTTATGCTTACTCCTATTTTCTGGCTTTGGTGCGAGCTGTTCGCTGTTTGAAGATATTTGTGCCGCAATTTCCTTTATGGTACTTCCTGACAAAATTTCTCTTATCAGATTATCTTTTAAGCCTTTCGATTTAAGCTTGAACGTTAATTTTAATGACAGCAAAGAATCCATTCCAAGTGCAAGGAAATCATCCGTCACACTGATTCTTTCTACATTCAAAATCTTCTGACCAATATCACACAACATTTTTTCTTCCTGCGTTGATGGTGCAACATAACCATCTGCATGGGAAGAGACTTCCACAGCGTCAAATTTAAAACATTCTACTTCTCCATATTGTTCGGATATTTTTTTACGTTGAATTTTACCAGACGCGGTTCTAGGTAGTTCATTTACCTCAATAATACTGATAGCATTGGTTGCATTAACACCAAATTGTTGATTGGCATCAAGAATCAAGTTATACAATTCTTGCTTACTCATCTTAAATTCAGGTGTCACAGCCACTAGAAAACCATCACCTCTAAGTGGATCATGCCTGCGACAGATAGCGATTTGACTCGTATCTTCTAATGACGGAAATATTTTTGTTTCCAATTGTTCAGGAGAAACCTTGATTCCTCCACAATTGATAATATCATCTGCTCTTCCCCGATAATATAAGTATTCGTCCTTTATTTCCCCTAAATCATTTGTGATAAACCAACCATTTTCATCCTTTAGATTGACAGATTGATCCTCAATAAGATATTCAGTCGCAACGTGAGAGCCAGAAATAGCAATCTGATTACTTTCAAGGATTTTGACTTGTATATCCCCAAAGGTTTTTCCAACCGATTCTAACTGTTCTCCTACAGTATTGTGTATTTCTAATAACGTCGTTCTTGAAGCTTCTGTTAACCCATAATGTTGAACAATAATTGCGTTAGGAAAGAGTCTTTTTAAGGCTTCTTTTTCTTCCCTACTCATATATTGACTACCAATTTCAATCCATTTTACCTTTTTCCCATAATGACCAATCACCTCTTTCTCTTCCAGCAGAATACGCCAAAGACTAGGAACAGCCGATATTGCATTAATCTGTTCTCTTTTAAGCATCTCAGCTATTTCAAAAGGATTGAACCCATCGGCTGGAATAAAAAAGCTACCTCCAGCACTAGCAACAGCGCGACACCTTCCTAATCCAAAAGAATGATAAACAGGAATACCAATGTACTCTCTTATACTGCTATCAACTTGCATCACAGTATTTAAACGCTGAACGACTTCTGCTAGGTTATTATGGGTAATTTCAACACCTTTGGGATTGCCCTCTGTCCCCGAGGTAAATGCAATCAAGGCGATATCATCACTTTTAACCGGAGAAAATGGACGCTTCATCCATTGTTCTCTGTTATCAGGAGGTTCTACAATTTTGTTAATTCTAGCTGCTTTGATACGATATTGATCATTGCTATTCCTTAAAGGAACGACAATATTTTTTTCTTCCAGACAGGAAAATATCGTTTCTACATAAGCAATGGTATTTGTTGCAACAATTCCAATAATATTTGACAAAATAAATAATATCTCCTTTCTTGTCGTTGTCTCATGTTGGACGTTTAAAAAACTTCCACATTTATTTAAACCTAAAAATTCAAAGTGAGTCTTTTCCTTTTTCTGAAATCTTTTATCCCGTATGGGATGAATTTTATCAAAAGCTCAACTGTAAATGAAACATTGCTAGCCGTTTGCCTAATTCATTGTAAAAGCGTTGTGCATCCGATTTATTTGAGAATGAACACTCTCTCATCTCGAAATCCCGACATAAATAGGCTTTTCTCACAGATTTCGGCAGATGTGAACCACGCCGTGCGTACTTGAGTGACATTGCAACACGTCATTCGGTGGAAGTTGGCTATAACTGATTTTTCTTCTTTAACTCCTGTTTAATTTCTGTTGAATTATTGAATTTGCTCGACGTTAATAACCGAAACCGAAAAATAATCTTGTTTCTACCCCCCTTTCAAATGGCCACGTTCAAGTGCTAGACGACGTGCCGGTGCTATTTGCAGCACGACTATGCCCTGAAATCAATATCGATACGCTCCAACATACAGATTTCTTCCAAAAGAAAAAGGCCACCCGCTGTTAGTTTATAGACAGTCATGGGCTGCTTGGTTTTCTCTTGTAGTAATTGCTCAAGATATTTAGCATAAACGGCTTCTTGGATGTTAGAAGTTTCCATCAAGACGATGCCCTGATGAGGCGGGGCGGTTTTGCTGATTCGCAATGTTTCGCTTGTCAGATACGCATAGTCATCTGTGGGTTTCGCAAAGAAATATCCGTAGCCCTTTGTTGCCAAGAGTTCCGGGGTGAGCAGCGTCACAAATAATAAAAAGATAGTTAAAGCAACGCCTAAAGTTCCTAGCAAGGCGGACAGGGAGGGCTTTGTCGCACCGTTAAGAAATTCGCGTCCAAACTCGCGCCAACGACTAAAAAAACTCTTTTCTGCATGAAAAATGAATCGAGGTTTACGAAATAAACTAACAGTTATTTATTTGTATTTTATAATGTTTGGCCTTCAATATTTTTCTGAATGTTTATATGGCTGAATTCATTGTCTATCATTTAAAGTTTCATTCGTTTAAAAATCGGTTCTGGAATATGCCGAATAATCATCATAATGGGCCACCAAAACCACGGTAAATACACACTATTTTTACGTTTTTTGATGGCCCGATAAATTCCGC
>QNER01000312.1 GCA_003646175.1 Candidatus Parabeggiatoa sp. nov. 1 | reverse complement strand
GGTTGGTAAATTGATGTTCAAACTTCTTGATTGGGTTTGAAGGTCAATTTGACCCAATGGGACTTCCTTCAAAAATTGACAGGGGTTAGTTGTACAAAACGACTTTGTCGGATTGCGTACCAATGGTTGGGACTGCTCAACCTGGACTCTAGTTGCAATCCATCCGGATTATCAACAGAGAGCGAATTACCTATAAATAGATTTGAATAGATTTATAGGAACAGATAGTGAAATAGAGAAAGAGGTTTTCTATAAGATAGCATCGTATGGTAAGCAAATCGGAATTATCACGGAGGTTTTGCTATCCCAAATATCATTAAAATCAGTTCCCAGGGCGCTGCCCTGGGCTTTAATAAAGCGCCCTTTCAGGGCTGAGTAGTTACAAATTTTCTTAATTGAACTTCACATTTTTTGGGAAATGTCGTCTATAAAAAAGGTATGGGAAATATTTTCATTTATACTAGGCACTTGCAAAGAAAGAATTTCACTGATAACGGAATATGTGCAAAGTTCGCCACTCAGGTTAAATTTTCCAATACTTTCCAATACGTCTTTTCCGAAAAATAATTTCACAAACCATAACGGATAGTATCCCGCTCGATGGGATGCTATCCGTGAAGTTATTTAATTAATTTCACAAGTCAAAGTTAACGGATACTATCCCTAAGAAGGGATAGCATCCGTGTAAGTGAAATTATTTTTATGAAAATCTATAGTGCAACGGATTTTCGGAATAAACGGATTGAGTGTGGGGATTGTGAGTTAATTCGTTTTTTTCGTAAATTCAAAGTACTACTCTCTATGATGATGTCGAATGAATTGCTTGGGATGCTCGTGCTAAATTAATTGATAACTTAGGCTTAGCTTTGATTTAAAAACCCGCTCAATGGCGGGGGTTTTTATGGATGAAATGATAACTCAATAATATATAACTCAATAAATTCAACTCTCCAAAACTTCCCGCCCTGCCAGAAGCAACGCTTCACACCGCCAACATAACCGTTTTTCACACGCCACCAGCAAATTTCGCCAATACAATTGACGCATCAATGGATTAATAATGGTTGCGCCTTGCCTAAACCATACAACAGCTAAAGCAATGGTATTCATAACTTAAGAAAGAATTTGTAATTCAACAAGATTTATCTGGAGTCCAAGATTTATCTGGAGTCCAAGATTTATCTTGGAACTGCCCAAACTAAAGTTTGGACTCCTCATCATGGTACTAGCCATAATGCCCATCAATTCTTGGATAAATGAGCATGGTAAAATAAATGTACAAAAACCAACCAAAGGCTAACAACCAAAAGAGTTGAGACAACGCTATCCAATACAGATAGAATGAGCTGTCTATCAAAGGGAAAATAACTCTGACTAGAGCACCACAAAAAAGTAACGCGAAAATCCAGAACAATGATCGAGGGTGAGCGAGGATATTTCTGCCAGTATGCCCCAGCGAAACACGCGCCATGATGCCTATCGTCATCATCCCTATCCCACCAAACGCAAGCGCATGAACTGCTATATAAACAGATACTTGGCTCACAATTGTCAAGACTTTAAGCGCAAATCCCAGCACAATAAATATATAAGCTAGGTAAAGAACCCATAATAACGGTTTTTTCCAGATACCCGGGGTGTGCCAACCCACCAATCTGAATCCGTGGATTAAGCATAACAATCCAGCCAGCCCAGCGGTTAAATAGGCATTAGGGTTTATCAAATCTGCTATCCCAAATAGCCAGAATATGATCAGATGACTTTTGTCAATCCATTTCCAATTTCTTAATTGAATAGGGTAGCCTACCCCTTTTTCTATGAAGAAAGGAATAACTCTTCTGCCTACCGTTAAAAGCAACGAGAGAGTGAGATATAAACCAGCGTATAAGCCATAATGTATGCCGTTAGACAATAGCCCATACGCACCAAGATAAAACACGATGTTGCTGATAAGTAACAACAATAAGTGTGATGCCAGCGCAATATTGTTCCACTGTTTCACCTTGAACAGCGGTAACAACACAGAGACGCTGAGCAACAGAATAAATAAATTGTCGCTGATGGCTATGACGCTTAAAGGCACGCTATCCCCAAAAAAGGGCAAAAGCCGAGCAATCACCCAAAGCAAAAATAATAATAGCAGCCAGTAGCCATGCAGGGTTTGTATACCCGTCCAGTTTTTTACTGCGGTTAATAAAAAGCCCGCCATAACGGCTATGCTGTATCCAAAAATCATTTCATGAGCATGCCATGTCATTGGGGCAAAATGGTGGAATGGAATATGCCAGCTAAAAATGTATATACCCATCCACATTAATATCGCTAAAAAAGCCAAGCTGCTGGCACCGATGAAAAAAAGCCTAAATCCTAAATGTAGAAACGCAAATTTACCCACTTTTTGGGGCTGTTCAATGTTAACGATCATATTGACTGTCCTTGTTGTCTTTGAAGAAAAATTTTTTCTGTCGTTTTTGGTAATTATTTAATGGCAATAGGTCAAGTAGTTGAGTATTTTAATATAACAGAAAAAGTCTTTTTAATTCAAATATAAATAAGTGTCTATCCAAAATCAGAATTTTCAGAATGGTAGAATTTTCAAAATGATAAAATGATATTTTAAATCAAAATTAGAACATAAAAAATCTTTTTAGCGTTTTTCAGAAAAATAATTTCACAAACCACAACGGATAGCATCCCTCGAAGGGATACTATCCGTGAAATATATATAGGTTAGCTCGTTTAAGTTTTGCGTGATTATTTCTCGATCCAAACACGCCTATCTATAATTGTCTAAATCAGAATTTTCAGAATGATAAAATGATAAAATAATAAAATGACGTAAATACTTTGAATAAAAATTTTCAGAATGATAATTTTTTGATAAATCGTGTTGGCGAAAAAGGTTTTATTCTGAAAATTCTAAATTCTGTTTTCTAGGTGAACATTTTTTGTGCAAAAAAAATGTCGTCTAGAATTTTGATTCAAATATTGGAAGAATTGGAATACGTTTCTGGATGGATGCTAAATAGGACGAGCACTTTTAACAGATACGATCCCTTTAAAGTATAGCTTGAGCATTTGACAATTTCAATGAATGACGTAAAGTCAGTCAAACCTAAAATCAATAACTCATCAGTTAAAAGGAGTCTGTCAATGAGTAAAATACATTTTAACACCGTAGCTGGCATTGAGTTTAAGTTAAAGTGGCAAAGCCAATTGTGGCAAAACAATTTGGTTTCCCATCTGGATTGTTATTTTGGGCAGAAGGTTAATTTTTGGCGTGATTTTATGCCCAAAAATTTGCAAGATGCACTGATGGGGAAAACGGTGGGGGATGAAGTTGAAGTCTCGCTGCCGCACGATGATATTATTCCGCCTTACGCGACGAGTAATATCTTTACTTTGCAAAACACTCAGTTTAATCGCAATTTTGTGCGCGGCAGGCAGATTGAACCCCGTTTCGGGCGTTTTTACCCTAACAACTTTTTGCAACATCTGTCGGGGGCGGTTAAGGATAAAGTGACTCCTTTTCGCTGTATTGAATTTGATAATACGACGCTACAAGCCGATTTTAACCACCCTTTGGCACAACAACAGGCACTTAAACTGGCTGCGAAAGTCCATGATATTTTGGGCGATCAGGCAGAAAGGGGAGGTAGGTGTAACGACTGGGCAGAGGTAGTCACCAGTCAGGGCGTTGGTTTTCAAACCCGTTGCCAAAATCGGGCGACGAATTTTTTGGCTGATGATCCTTTTGGTAGATTGGATTCGACTGATGATACTGAGTTTTATAGCAAACCCCGCATCGTTACGCATATTGATGCGAAAGCCATTGAAATCATCACCGATTTTTATGGGCAATTTCTTAAGCCGGGCATGAAAGTGCTGGATTTGATGAGCGGTTGGAAGTCGCATATTCCAGAAAATTTGGATCTAGCCAGCGTGACGGGGCTTGGTTTAAACCAAGAAGAGTTGGAAAATAACAAGCAGTTGACTGCCCATGTCATTCATGATTTAAAAAAAATGCCACGGCTGCCGTTTAAGAATAGGACGTTTAACGCGGTTATTTGCACAGCCTCTGTTGAGTATTTGACGCACCCGATTGAAGTTTTTGCGGAAGCGGCGCGGGTTTTAAAGTCGGGTGGGTATTTTCTGGTGACTTTCTCTAATCGTTGGTTTCCACCCAAGGTGGTTAATATTTGGACCGATCTTCACGAGTTTGAAAGAATGGCGTTAGTCATGGGATACTTGTTAAAGTCAGCTCAATTCAATTGCTTAGGTACCTATTCGGTGCGTAATTTTCCACGTCCAGCGGATGATAAACATATTCTTGAGAGTTCACTGTCGGATCCGGTGTTTGCAGTTTATGGACAGAAAACCAAGAGGTAAGTTGTGTCCATTCTAAAACACAGAGGGCACCGAGTTGCACAGAGTTACACAGAGTTAAATAAAACCTTTGCTGTGTGTTATTTAGACAGCTTGATAAATCTTAAATGGTTGATAATCATAATATTTTTCATTCAAGCAATGGTTTTCGTTCAAGCATTTGTCGTGCCCATTTAGAAACGCTGGCTAATTATATGAGGTGAATCGTGAATATCTATTTTAATGAAGTTACTTTGCAAACGGGCGACGGGCTCCAGATATGTAATTTGACGGAATCTCTCACTGAGGAAGTTAAAAACAGTGGGATTAAGGCTGGTATGGTGAATGTGATTTCGCGCCATACAACGACAGCGCTAACCGTTAACGAATACGAACCACGTTTGTTGGATGATTTGCGGTCATTTCTTCAAGAAATCGCGCCAGCTGATAGGCCTTATAAACACAATGATATTCATTTAAGAGATTGCCACTCGGATGAGCCGAAAAATGCCCATTCGCATATATTGGCAATGCTCTTGAGTAGTAATGAGAGTATACCGTTGGTGAACGGGCGTTTATTATTAGGTAAATGGCAATCCGTTTTGTTGTTTGAGTTGGACGGCCCAAAGCAACGTAAAGTAGGTGTACAGATAATGGGTGAATAGGGAATAGGGATATTATAACTACAAGGATTGCTTATAATAAAGGATTAAATCATGACAACCTTACCACTTATCAGTTTTTTTAACTCTTTGAATATTAAGTACAACTTTTGGTAGTCCTAAATATGTAGTGATGTTACGGATGCTATCCCTTTTTGGGATAGTATCCGTTTGGACATCATCACGACTGGAACAGGACTACCCAACTTTTTTCTAGATTAAACGGATTGTTTAAGGATATAAATTAAAACTAAATTTTTGATTTGAAATTAAAATTATCCTTAAAACCGATTTAAGGATTCTTTTTGTTCAGAACAATTAATCCGTTTATTCCCCTAATCCGTTGTACTGATGAGATGTTGTACTATTTATTGATAAGCTGATAGGTGATAAGTCATGACAACATTTTGAAAAGTGACATCGCTTTTGGTTTTCGATATGAATGAGTAAAGGCTCATTCTTTCAAAAGCTTAAAATCAAAATTCTTTCATAAGCCAATAATTGTGGTTTTGCACGTTTTAGAACAATGCCATTAAGTATCGATGGCAACCATAAAGGATTGCCCCTACATTTTGTTCTGGTTCGTAGGGGCAATCCCTTGTGGTTGCCCTTAAGTTAATGACATTGACGTGTTAGAGTAAAAATAGAAATGCGCCCTTCTTTGTAGTTCATTGTGGTGGATGCTTTGAGCTAATTCACCCGACAAACAAATGTCAAATAAATCGGTTTCCCCGCATGCAGTATAGCGGGGGCGGGGATCGGATTTCTCACGAGTCAATTATGGCAAAAATGGCAAAAATAAAATTAGAACTGTTTGATGTGACTGGCTTGAATATTGTCAGTAATTCTTTTAACTTGCGTCGAGATATCCATGTCTTTGTCGATTATGTTAGTGAACGCTCTGTAAAACGTTCCCATCGAAGCAATAATTTGAGTAAAACGGATGCAACTCGTTTAGCCAAATTAATGAGCGATCCTCAAGCTTTGGAGGACATTAAAGCGGATGATTATTTTAGTAATACATGGGTAGATTATGTTGATTCAGTTGTCTTGCAACTCGGCTTTGTGAATTATGACACGACAGGGCAATACATAGGCTATTCTAGTAGCACCCCTTCCTTTCGAGATAACTACATTCGTGTTGAGGAAAAGGCGTACAATGAATTTATGGCGCTGTCTCTACAAAAACAGGAAAATTATCTACTGGATAAGCTGAACAACGATTATGACTACAGCGATAACGAGTTTTTTCAAAAAACGCCATTAACGTTGCTTGATAGTTTTGATGACACGGGTTGTGCTGTTGGAATTTTGCCTAGTTTAGATTTTTCTGCAATCAGACGATTTATGTTTAAGTTGCTGAAAGATTGTCAATGCGATGTGTGGTATAGCACGGCTTCGTTGGTGCAATACTTAAAGTGTCATCATCCCTTTTTTCTTATTCCTAAAAAACCTAAAGCGAAACGCTTGTTGAATGAAGGACGTTACGGTAATTTTTCTGAGCATACTGGTGATCGTTGGCGCAATAGGTATTATGTTTCAGATAAGGACAAGGATGCGTTTGAACGAGTAGAAGGGCGGTATGTGGAACGGTTTTTGGAGGGAATTCCATTGAGTTTAGGCTATGTCGATGTGGCTTATACTGATAAAACGTTTCTCAAAGCGGGAAAAAAATTATTTCCAATGTTGAATAAACTCAAAGCATTTCGCTTGAAATCCCAGTTTTTGCGCGTGATAAAGGCAGAAGTCGCCGAGCCGAAAGTCACAGTGCAGCCTAACTTTGAAATTCATGTAGAATCAGACTTTTATCCCGCCCAAACGATGAGTGTTTTGACACCATTGGTTAATGTTGTGTCTGAAGATAGTTCGTCTATTCTACTGAAATTAGAGAAGAAAATGGTTGCAAAACAATTGGTTGTCGATGAAAACTTGGATGTGGTTAATTTATTAAAGCAACTCAGTCATAAGGCATTGCCACAAAATGTGGTGACAGAATTAGAGGAATGGGCGGGGCACTCGGAAATGTTTGTCCTCTATGACGGTTTGGGTTTATTTGAGGGCGATGCTAAATTGTCTGCCATTGATAAATTCGCGGTGGAACAGATTGCGCCGAATTTGCGTATTGTGAAAACGCCCAGTCAGTTGTATGAGCAATTGGAACAAGCTGAATTGGTACCACTGAAAGTTCGGCATGAAAACGATGCTTTGCATACTTTACCAAAAACGGCAAAAACGGTTTTTCCTAAAGACACCGCTGCCAAGAAGGCACCACCAAAAGCTAAACGTAAGCCAGTCATTTTAACAAAGCAGGTGATGGTGACAATTCATTTTCCGGATAACGCGTTATTGGAAATATTTCGCAAAGATTTGTTAGAGGTAGGTTGTCCTGTTGAGGTGGATTCAACCAGACAGACGATGACTTTTCCCCAAGCTTATGATAAACAGATTAAGGATATCATCAAGCGTGTCAGTAAGGAGTATCATATTCAATTGAAGAACTTGGAATAGCCAGTTAGAAACTTTCTAGGTTTTGCCAAACTTCAACGTCTTCAGCACCTATTTTATTTTTCATCATGGTATGTGACTAGACACTGAGGACACTGAGTTGCACTGAGTTGCACTGATAAAAATGGTGTCATTTGTACAGCGGATTGACGGATTTGATGGATTTGTTGATTTTTTCTAACTGAAACGAGAAAAAAACATAGCAAGTACAGCGGATTGACGGATTTGATGGATTTGTTGATTTTTTCTAACTGAAACTCGAAAAAAAACGATGAAAAAATTACCGATTGGTATCCAAACCTTTCCTAAAATGATTAAAGAGGATTGTTTGTATGTGGATAAAACGCGGCAGATTGCTGATTTAATCCAAGCCGGCGATTATTTGTTTCTGTCTCGCCCTCGCCGGTTTGGTAAATCTTTGCTGGTTTCGACGTTGTCTGAAATCTTTGCCGGCAATCAAGCCCTTTTTCAGGGTTTGTATATCTATGATAAGATTGAGTGGCTGCCTTATCCGGTGATTGTGATTGATTTCAATAACATTTCTTACCATACTGATGAGGTGTTTAGCGTGTCGTTATTATCTTTTTTAGATGACGTTGCCGCTTCTTATGATGTTGTACTTTCAAAAACAT
>QNER01000311.1 GCA_003646175.1 Candidatus Parabeggiatoa sp. nov. 1 | reverse complement strand
AGGGCAACCACAAGGGATAGGGCAACCACAAGGGATAGGGCAACCACAAGGGATAGGGCAACCACAAGGGATAGGGCAACCACAAGGGATAGGGCAACCACAAGGGATTGCCCCTACAATACAATATTATTTGTTATTGTAGGGGCAATCCTTTATGGTTGCCCCGGTTTGAAAGTGGTCTTAAAACTGGAGCGATCTTGCACTAGAGAAATCTTAAACACGCTAACCGGATTTATAGCGAAGCTCGAAATGACTTATGACACCTATTACACAAATGACGTTAACCACAGCTATTTTTGTTGGTATTGATATTGGCACCTCTGGCTGTCGGGGTTGTGCTATTGATATCAGAGGCCAAGTTCTCGCGGAACACCATGTCGTTCTGCCAACCCTCAAACGCCGTGGTGTCGAAGTCGAACAAAATCCGCAACTCTGGTGGGCGGCCTTAACAGCGGTATTAACGCAACTCCGCGACAGACTGCCTCATCCCATCACGGCCATTTCAATCGACGGCACTTCTGCAACCGTCTTGTTGGTAGATAAAGAAGGCATACCGCTGGGGCCGGCTTTGATGTATAACGATGCCCGCGCCAGTCAAGAAGCGGAACATATTCATCAAGTGGGTCCCCGCGATAGCGGTGCCCATGGTGCCAGTTCTAGTCTCGCCAAGTTGCTATGGTTACTTAAGAACACCGATCCAAACGGTGTGTGTCATGTCCTACATCAGGCCGACTGGTTGGCTGGGAAACTCACTGGCCGATTTGATATCAGTGATGAAAACAACTGCTTGAAGTTGGGTTATGATCCCATGGCGCGTGATTGGCCGACTTGGGTATTGGGGTTAGGTTTTGATATAAGTCTGCTACCACAGGTACAACCGCCCAGCACACCCATTGCCACCCTCACAGAACACGTCGCAAAGCAAATCGGGCTGAGCCCTGAAACCATCATTGTCAGTGGCACCACCGACAGTATCGCAGCCTTCCTTGCCACCGGAGCCGAACAAGTGGGTGAAGCCGCCACCTCGCTTGGCAGTACCTTAGCCCTCAAGATTGTTTCTGATAAGCCAGTATTTTCTCCAGCGTATGGAGTTTACAGCCATCGCCTGTGGGATAAATGGCTCGCGGGCGGTGCCTCCAACAGCGGCGGTGCCGTGCTGTTAAAATACTTCACACCGAGCGAACTTGAGACTATGACACCTCACCTGCAACCGGAAAAATCCACTCGCCTAGCGTATTACCCGCTAGTATCGGTGGGTGAACGCTTTCCCATTGCTAATCCCAAGCGGGCACCTTGTTTGGAACCTCGCCCAGCCGATGACGTAATCTTTTTCCAAGGACTATTGGAAAGCATCGCCCGGATTGAAGCAGAGGGGTACCAACGCTTGCAAAGCTTAGGGGCGCCTTATCCAAAAACCGTTTATACCGTAGGCGGTGGTGCGAAGAATGCGGCTTGGACTCACATACGGCAAAATCTCATGGGTGTTCAGATGCAAAAACCGCGACACACTGAAGCGGCTTATGGTACTGCGCTGTTAGCAAAACGTGGTTTTTTATCTGGCAAAACCGTAAAGCGTTGCAAAAACCTTGAAGGTTTATAACTGAAATAGTATTTATCTGAAAAACTCTATTTATTTAATTTAGGAGCACGAGGCGAACCTTGTACGAAAAAAACCAACCGAGAGGAGAAAACTCAATGCCTGCACAACTTCAAACCACTTACATTACACCCGAAGAATATTTGGTGAGGGAACGCAAAGCGGAATACAAAAGCGAATATTTTGACGGCGAAATCTTCGCAATGGCAGGAGCCAGCGAAGCCCATAATCAAATTGCAACAAACATTTTGACTGAAATTAACCTCCAATTCAAAAAACGTCCTTGTAAAGTGTACAACAATGATATGCGCGTCAAGGTGAGCCCGACCGGCTTATATACTTATCCTGATGTCATCGCTGTGTGTGATAAACCCCGTTTTGATGATGAGCAAAAAGATACGTTGCTCAACCCCACCGTGATTATCGAAGTGTTATCTGATAGCACTGCCGATTATGATAGAGGGACCAAGTTTGGGCTCTACCGTAAACTCGCCTCACTGGTTGAATATGTCTTAGTTGCCCAAGACAAGTGCTGTGTCGAACATTATGTACGGCAACCCAACAATCAGTGGTTATTGTCAGAAACCACCGATTTACCAGACACGATTGAACTGCCTTCTATCCAGTGTCATTTAGCATTATCCGAGGTTTATGATAAGGTTGAAATGGTTTGAAGCGTGGGTGGAGTGCAAGGGGAACGAACATGACTTTAATTTAATCCGTATCGACATGAGTAAGTTATCCTTATCCGCAATCCGCTGTACTCAATCCGTTTACTCCGGAAAGAAGTTGTACTAAGCACAATCCACTGCACTAATTATGCTAACAAGAATTTACATCAATAATTTTAGATGTTTGGTCAATTTTGAATTGACTATTGATACAATAAACTTATTTCTTGGGCCTAATGGTGCCGGAAAAACCAGCATTTTTGAAGTGCTATTGAAACTGCAAAAACTTATCGTTGCTGGGCAAGAAGTTATTGCGTTGTTTAAACCCACCGACTTAACCAGATGGCAAGATGTTTCAATCCAACGCTTTGAATTAGACATTGCGGGGAATGGCGGTGTCTATCGGTATTCACTGGCACTTCAACAAGAGCAAGCACGTACCCAAATCCAGCATGAGCGTTTATTATTTGATGAACAACCCTTATTTGAATTTAAGATTCAGGCCCAGGGAGGCATAGCGCAGTTATACCATGATGATCACACACGCGGGCCAAAATACCCTTGTGATTGGTCACGCTCAGGTATTGCAGCCCTCCAAGAAATGCCTGATAATAAAAAACTGACTTGGTTTAAACAACGGCTGGCACGCTTTATTATTGTTCATTTCAACCCAGCAATGATGGGTTCAGAAAGCCGCCAAGAAGAAATTCGTCCCAATTGGGATATGTCAAATTATGCCGCTTGGTTTCGACACTTATCCCAAGATCAAGGTACTATTTTTGACTTAACCAACCAGTTACGTGACATTTTGCCCGGTTTCAAAGCCTTTAAGATTATTCCAGCCGGCGTTGCGAAAATCCTTGCCGTTGATTTCCAGCAGTCGGGGACTAAAAAAACCATTAATTACAAATTTGATGAATTATCAGATGGCCAACGTGTTTTGATTGTATTATACACGCTCCTCCATTGCGCCCCTGATGAAGAAAGCTATACACTGTGTATTGATGAACCAGAAAACTTTTTAGCGTTACCGGAAATTCAACCTTGGCTTGATAACCTTTATGATCAATGCCAAGATAATCAGGCCCAAGCCTTATTGATTTCCCACCATCCTAAATTAATTAACTATTTAGCCAGTCACGCCGGTTATTGGTTTAGCCGTCAAGATAACGGCCCGGTGCGTACCCACCGTGTCACTGATAAAGATGAGAGTGGGTTATCCATTGCCGAATTGGTAGCGCGAGGATGGATTTATGACGACTAGCCACCACAAACCGCAAGTCGTTATTTTATGTGAAGATGTTATGCATTACCATTTTGCACGAAGATATTTCCAGTGCCGTGGTTTCACAAGGTTTATTCCCAAAGTTTGTCCTAAAGGCAGAAGTTCCGGTGAACAATACGTGCGTGAACACTATGCACAGGAAGTTAAAGCTTACCGGAGCAAGGAAAATTATCTCAATATTGTCTTAGTGGTTATAATTGATGCTGACAAAAATCGTATAGATGAACGTATAAGTTCCCTCAATGAATCACAACAAATGGTTGAATTAAACCAACATTCACGCTCAGATTCCGAAAAAATTGCGATTTTTGTTCCCGCAAGAAATATTGAAACATGGATTCATTATTTGAATGGAAATGACTACAACGAAGAAGAATCCTATAAAAGTTTGTATAGCAAAGGTACATCCCCCGGTAAATTTGCCGAAAAGCTGGCTAAACAACTTTGTCCTCAAGGGCTTTTGGAAAATGCGCCACCATCCTTGCATCATGCGTGTAACGAATTAAAAAGACTAGAAATCAATTGAAAATTTGTGACGGTGTCCAGTATATCAATCCGTTTATTCCGCTAATCCGTTGTACTTGTTTTTTACGGCTTTTTTTATCATTCCCAATTTGTGGTTGGGAATGCCTTTATTGACGCTCGGCGTCAAAAACTCCACCACTAAATAGGAGATATTATGTCTAACACGGATATTTTTACCACAATCCAATCCCTTTTAGAACAACGCATCCTCATCCTTGACGGTGCGATGGGCACCATGATTCAGCGGCACAAATTGCAAGAAGCCGACTATCGCGGTGAACGCTTTAAAGATTGGCCTTCCGATTTGAAAGGCAATAATGATCTGTTGTCGATCACCCAACCGCAAATCATCAAGGAAATCCACACCCAATACTTGGAAGCCGGGGCCGACATCATTGAAACCAATACCTTTAATGGTACGCGGGTAGCAATGGCCGACTATCAGATGGAAGAGTTGACTTACGAGCTGAATGTCGCCGGTGCCAAACTCGCTCGTGAGGCAGCTAATGCCATCACGGCCAAAACCCCGGAACGGCCTCGCTTGGTTGCCGGCGTACTTGGGCCAACCAATCGCACCTGTTCCATTTCCCCTGATGTGAATGATCCCAGCTTTCGCAATATCAGCTTTGATGACTTGGTGGCGGCTTATTACGAAGCGACTCAAGGTTTAGTTGATGGTGGTGCTGATTTGCTCCTGATTGAAACCATTTTTGATACGTTAAATGCCAAAGCCGCGATTTTTGCGGTTCATAAATATTTTGATGATCATAATCTGCGGTTGCCCATTATGATTTCGGGCACGATTACCGATGCCTCTGGCCGTACTTTATCAGGCCAAACCACCAAAGCCTTTTGGAACTCGCTACGCCATGCCCAGCCGCTTAGCATCGGCCTCAATTGCGCGTTGGGGCCAGAACAATTGCGCCAATATGTGGCAGAATTATCAAGCATTTCAGAAACCTACGTTTCTGCTCACCCCAACGCCGGCTTGCCCAACGAATTTGGTGGCTACGATAAAACCCCCGCTGATATGGCAAAAGAAATTGGCGAATGGGCGCAAAGTGGTTTTCTAAACATTGTTGGTGGTTGTTGTGGCTCCACGCCCGATCATATTCGCGCCATTCGTGAAGCGGTTGAAAAATATTCACCGCGCCAATTGCCGGAGATTCCCATTGCGTGTCGTCTTTCTGGTTTGGAGCCCTGCACCATTGATAAAGACTCTCTGTTTGTCAATGTGGGTGAACGCACCAATGTCACTGGCTCGTTACGTTTTAAACGCTTGATTAAACAGGATAATTACGAAGAAGCGTTAAAGGTTGCTCGTCTGCAAGTGGAAAACGGCGCCCAAGTGATTGACATAAATATGGATGAAGGGTTGCTGGATTCCAAGGCGGTGATGGTGAAATTCTTGAATTTGGTAGCGGCCGAACCTGAAATTGCCAAAGTGCCCATTATGATTGACTCCTCCAAATGGGAAGTCATAGAAGCCGGGCTAAAATGTATTCAAGGTAAGGGCATTGTCAACTCCATCAGCCTCAAGGAAGGCGAAGACCAATTTATTGAGCACGCCAAAATGGTTCGCCGCTATGGTGCAGCTGTTATCGCCATGGCTTTTGATGAACAAGGACAAGCTGATACCAAAGCGCGTAAAGTCGCAATCTGTCAACGCTGTTACCAGATTTTGACCGAACAAGTCGGTTTTCCGCCCGAAGACATTATTTTTGATCCCAATATCTTCGCGGTTGCCACTGGGATTGAAGAACACAATAACTATGCTGTTGATTTTATTGAAGCGACTCGTGAAATTAAACAAAGCTTGCCTCATGCGATGATTTCAGGCGGCGTTTCCAACGTCTCGTTCTCATTTCGCGGTAACAATCCGCTACGTGAAGCCATTCATTCTGTCTTCCTGTATCACGCCATTAAAGCCGGTATGGACATGGGGATTGTCAACGCTGGGCAATTAGCGATTTACCAAGATTTACCGGCAGAACTGCGCGAGCGTGTTGAAGATGTCATTTTGAACCGCCGTGATGATGGTACTGAGCGGTTGTTGGAAGTTGCTGATAAATATAAAGAAGGTGGCAGTACGCAAGACAATCAACCGGATCTGGCTTGGCGCGACGCACCTGTGGGTAAACGCCTTGAACATGCGCTGGTCAAAGGCATTACCGATTACATTGAAGCTGATACTGAAGAAGCGCGACAACAAGCAGAACGGGGTTTGCATGTCATTGAAGGGCCGTTGATGGATGGCATGAATGTGGTGGGGGATTTATTTGGGGCTGGCAAAATGTTTTTGCCGCAGGTGGTGAAATCCGCCCGCGTAATGAAAAAGGCGGTTGCTTACTTAATGCCCTACATTGAAGCGGAAAAACGCGAGGGTGACGCAACACAAAGCAATGGCAAAATCCTGATGGCAACCGTCAAGGGCGATGTTCACGACATTGGCAAAAATATTGTCGGCGTGGTTTTGCAATGCAATAATTTTGAAATCATCGACTTAGGTGTGATGGTGCCGGCCGAAACCATCCTGAAAACCGCCCGTGAGCAAAACTGTGACATCATCGGTTTATCTGGACTGATTACCCCATCATTAGATGAAATGGTGCATGTTGCCAAAGAAATGGAACGCCAAGGCTTTGAAATACCGCTGCTGATTGGCGGTGCCACCACGTCCAAAGTGCATACAGCGGTGAAAATCGAACCGGGCTATAGCAACTCGGTCGTTTATGTCACCGATGCCTCCCGTGCGGTGGGCGTAGCACAAAGTTTGCTTTCCACCGAATTAAAAGCAGCTTATGGCAAACAAGTCAGCGAAGAGTACGCCCAAATCCGTGAACAACGCGCCAGTCAACAAGGGCAACGGCAAAAATTCACGCTGCAACAAGCGCGAGCCAATAAGCTCGCCCTCAACTGGGACAACTATACACCGCCTAAACCGACTTTCTTAGGATTGAAAGTGTTTGATGATTACCCGATAGCAGAATTGCGGGAGCGGATTGACTGGACACCGTTTTTCAAAACGTGGGAAATGCAGGGGCGTTATCCTGACATTTTTGAAGATCAAAGGGTAGGCTCTCAAGCGCGTATCGTTTATCAAGAGGCCCAAGAGATGTTGGATTCCTTTACTAAGCATCAATGGTTCAAAGCCCGCGCAGTCATTGGTTTTTTTCCCGCCAACAGTGTCAATGATGATGATATTGAAGTGTACACCGACGATAGCCGCACGGAAGTCAAGACGGTGCTACACCACATTCGTCAACAAATGCCCAAAACCAAGGCGAAGCCGAATCTGTGTCTGGCTGATTTCATCGCGCCCAAAGACACCGGTATTGCTGACTACATCGGTGCTTTTGCTGTCACCACCGGCATTGGGTTGGATGAACATGTTGCGCGTTTTCAAAAAGCGAATGATGATTACAACAGTATTGTCTTAAAAGCAATCGCGGATCGTCTCGCGGAAGCCTTTGCCGAGCGGATGCACGAGCGTGTGCGACAAGAATTTTGGGGCTATACGTCGGATGAAGCGTTCACGAATGCGGAACTGATTAAAGAAGCCTATCGTGGCATTCGTCCAGCCCCCGGCTATCCGGCGTGTCCCGATCACACTGAAAAGGCAACGCTGTGGGCACTGATTCAACCGGATAACAATGCCGGGATTAGTTTGACGGAAAGCTTTGCCATGTATCCTGCTGCGGCGGTGTCTGGCTGGTACTTTTCCCATCCAGAAGGGCAATATTTTGGCAGCGGGAAAATTGAAAAGGATCAAGTGGAGGATTATGCCAAGCGTAAGGGTATGACAATGGCTGAGGCGGAACGGTGGCTGGCACCGATTTTGAAATATGATGTGTAGTCATTGAGTTGAGTACAACGAATTGACGAAAATTAAGAACAACCCATTGTGACACTCTTAGCAAAATGTTTGAATTAATTTGACAATGTCACATTTCAATCGTACAAGGTTCATAAATTTTCGTGTATTTTGAAATGGGGCTTGCGCGGGGGATTGCCCCTACATGGCATTGCGTAGGGGCAATCCCACGCGCAAGCCCTTTGCGCTAAAATATCTGTTTATTTGTGCTTCAGT
>QNER01000310.1 GCA_003646175.1 Candidatus Parabeggiatoa sp. nov. 1 | reverse complement strand
CGGGAACCGATCCTTATGAAACCAAGACTATCCTCTTTACTCAGCACATCATGCCGGGCATATATCGGGGCATGAAGCTAATTATGGTCAATCCTCGCGAAACGGCGGGGGTTGCCTTCGCTACAAAGATGGGCGGACTGCACTTAGATCTTTATCCGGGCACTGACACGATATTGTTAGGTGCAATTGCTCGCATCATTGTGGAAAATGGCTGGGAAGACCAGGAATGGATTGAAAAGTGGGTCAACAACAAATGGGAATCGGACTCTGGGTTTGGTCAAGGCACCCGCAATACACCTTGGCAGTGGCGCACCACTTGGGGTAAATTCCAAACCAAAGGGTTTGAGGATTACAAAAAATGGTTGCTATCTAAGCCAGAATATGAATTAGATGTCGCAGCCGAAATGACCGGTGTTGATGCCGCTAAAATCCGCCAAGCGGCCTCATTACTAGCCAAACCTAAAGCAGACGGTACCCGTGTGAAAGCTTCGTTTGGTATCGAAAAGGGCTTCTATTGGTCTAATAACACTGGCAACACTAACGCGATTGCTTCTCTTGCCACTATCTGCGGCGCGGGTGGTCGTCCGGGTAAAGTCGTTGGACGCTTTGGCGGCCATCAACGCGGTGGGCAAAGCGGTGGTAAGTTGCCACGCAATAAATCGCCCGAAAAAGTACCAGGCCGTCGTCGTCGGGCATTGGATACTGATCGCTGGCTCGTTTCCGGTCATACTCGCATGGCGCATGTCATTGGCACCACTTGGATTCAAGCTATGTGTGGTTCCCAAGGCTTGCAACAGAAATTCCATGAACTGGTGGTAACCAATCCTCACCAAGTCCGCAGCTACGACAAGCAGGAAATCATTGACACGCTCAAGGCGCGTGCGGATTCAGGCGGTATGGTTGTTATTGACCAAGATATTTACATCCGCAATCCTATCGGTTCTCAGTTTGCTGATATTATCTTCCCTGCGGCGACTTGGGGTGAAGAAGATTTCATGCGTGCCAATGGCGAGCGTCGTTTGCGCCTGTATCAGAAATTCTATGATGCGCCGGGCGATGCTAAACCAGATTGGTGGATTATCGCTCAATTAGCCAAGCGGATGGGCTTTGACGGCTTTGATTGGAACAATTCCAACGATGTCGCTGAAGAATCTTCCCGCTTCAGCCGTAAGGGACGCAAAGCTTACCACATGGTTAAAATGTATGCTCACCGTCATGGACGTACCCTGCATGAACAACTACGCTTACTTGGTGCAGACGGCATTCAAGGCCCCACCTTCATTAATGACAAAGGCGAACTGAAAGGCACCAAACGGCTGCACGATACCACCATGACAGCCGCACAAGCGGCCGATCGGTATGGAGTCAACGGCCCGGGTGAAGACAACATGGCCAACAAGAAACTCACCCATTTCAACACCCAAACAGGTAGAATCAACCTCCAAAAGCATCCTTGGAGCTTGTTTTCTGACTACTGGACATGGTTGAAGCCCAAGGGTGATGAGTTGTGGATGACCAATGGTCGTATCAACGAAGTTTGGCAAACTGGCTTTGATGATCAGGAACGCCGGCCTTATATCACGCAACGTTTTCCTGAGAATTTTGTGGAAATTCATCCTGATGATGCTAAAGCCAGGGGCATTGAATCGGGTGACTATGTCATGTTGCATTCGGACCGAGTGCCATCCCATAAGGACACCATTCTTGGGGTACACAATGATCACTTTCAGTTTTCTGAATTGATGAAGCGAGGACATATCGAATTGTCCAAAGCGGCAGTGACATGTGTGGCAGTGGTGACACCACATATCAAGAAAGGGGTGCTGTACAACCGGTATAGTGACATGCGCCAGCCCTCAAATGCGATCATGCCAAGAGTGGTCGATCACATCAGCGGTAACTACAACTATAAGCTAGGTGTGGTGAAAATCAACAAGATCGGCGTATCCAAGTATAAGACGGAATTTCGCACTATGTCGTTTGTGCCAAGAAACATCACCTAAATTTCTTATACTGGTCGTTCCTACAAACCAATGGAGGGCTTCAAACGGTGATAATTGGGAATTGGGATTGCTGATTAAAAGATGCCCAAGAGTGGCACTGAGGTCATTCTAACCCTTCCTTCCCGTTTTTCCTGCTATATTTTGGCACCCTTCAAAAATATCGGGGGCAACCATATTCGAGGCTAAAGTTTTTGCGAGCAAAAACTTTAGCCTCGAAAGGATTGCCCCTACATGCTCATTAAGTACGGAACCATAAATTTTCGGGTATTATGAATTTTTTCCCACCGAGCAAAGGCTTTTTTTTGCCCACCATTTAAATTGAAGCTTAAGGTGGGCAACAAAAGCCCTCACCACCCTACAAAATACCTGAAAATTTGTGCTTCAGTACTTATTGTAGGGGCAATCCATTAAAGTTGCCCTTTTTGGGCCTGTAAAAAAATAACGAGTGCTGGATCGCTCCAATTCCCAGACCACACAGCCAACAGTACCGGATCGCACCAGTCCCAAGACCACTTCCAGACAACTGCTTTCGCGCCAAATTTTTTGCGCGCAAAAAAATTGGCGCGAAAAGCTGTTGGCTGTTGGCTGAGGTGGTATGGATATTTCCGCTTTGCTGCACTAGTTGACGCGCCTGCGTCATTCATTAAAAAAACCGGAGGACAGAATTCTTGAAACAAAAAACCATTTGCGTAGACTTTGATGATACAATCCGCAATCGTTATGATGATTTGCCTATTAATGGTGTAGCTGAGATATTTTCAAAACTCAAACAAGATGGATATCATATTGTTATCAGTTCAGCCCGCATTAATCCAAAATTATGGGGTGATCTGATCCACTTTAGAATTGAAGATATTAAAAAATGGCTAAATCATCATAACATTCCCTACGATGAAGTTGTGGCTTATAAACCGGTTGCGGCTATTTACATTGATGATAAGGGTTATCGTTTTGAGGGTCATTGGGAAAAAACCTATAACGATATACAAAAGATACTTGGATAAAATAGATTAACGATATGATTTTCGTCATTATTGCGACAGCATGGCATAGAAATCACTTTTTGAAAGACAGAAGTCTTGTTTCTGTTTATCATCAAAAGAATATTGCTCCAACGTTGGTAAAAATTCTTATCGTTGATGATAATGATAGAATGAATCAAGAATATTCGCCGGCGTATTTTTCAATTAAGCAAATTGTTAGTCAATTGAGAGAAATGCTCAATCTGACAGAAGCCGCCTTTCAAACTTATGTGATTAAAAATACCAGGACTCAACACCATTCTGGCACTGGCGCGTGGAATACGGGTTTGCATTTCATTACGACTTTCCCGCATTGGGAATCTTCTTACGTGGCTATTTTGGACGATGATGATGAATATTTACCTGATTATTTAAGTACTTGTTTTAAATATAGTCAAAAAACCGAAAAAAATATCTATGCTGCTGTTTTTGGTCGGTTAATTTGGAAAACGGAAGAGACAGAAGTGGTACATGAATTAACGCGGGATTTATTAACGCCACAAAATTTTTTTATTGGCAATCCGGGCGTGCAAGGTAGCAACATGTTTATAAAGACAACAGTACTTTTAAATATCGGTGGCTTCGATGAAACTTTTCCCAATACGACGGATAGGGAGTTAATGATCCGTTTGCTTGATAACATTGAACGACATAATCAAGTGTCAAACCCAAAATATTTGCTCAAAGTAATTGAAAAACCGCTCGTCATTCATCATAACCATAGCGGAAAACGAGTGAATACAGATATTTTGTTAAAACGAGTTGGGTTAGATTTATTCTATCAAAAATACCGCGCTCGTTTTTCTGAACAAGATTTATTAAAGTCATTGGAAAGAGCCAAACGTCTGTTTCAATATGAATATCAGTCCAGAAAATAACAAAGCGATTGGTTATTTACGAGATTATGATCCTAGCATTATCGTCATGATGCCGGCCAAAAATGTCAAAAATGTGATAACTCAATCACTATTATCACTCGCTAACCAAGTTGGGGTGACACGAAAAATGTTGGTTCTGATTTCAGATGAACATTCACAAGATAATTGGGAAAATGACAGTAATCTCAAAAATATTCTGTCAGATAAGCGATTTTTAATCATTAAACCACCCACTGGCTTTAACAACGTTAACCAAAATAGGAATTTTTTAATAGACGTTTCAAAATCTTACGCCAAAAATTTAGCAATCCTGCTACGATTGGATGCGGATGATTTTTTAGAGGAAAGCAATATAATACAGTCCATAGAAAACTATTTTTTCTCATCGACTTTTTATTTTTATAAACCAGACACACGCACGGCATGTCACCTGTTACTGATGGGTAATGCGTTATCTTGTGATGGCTTAAAGCTTAATCGAATCAATTGCGCTTCCAATCGGCTCAAAAATAACCCATCTCTTTTAGAGCAACTTGATGCGATGCGTTATGGGAGCCCTGAAGCAGAATTGCCGTCCTGTAATCTGATTTGGAAACCGGAGATGCCCATTCAGTATCCAGCCCTAAAAAGTGCAGAAGATCATTTGTTACTCACCCACTGTTTGTTAACGTATAAAAATCGCTTTTATATTGAAGAAGAAAAGTTATACGCCAATTACTCCCTATCGGGAAACATGACAGCCAATAATAAACGCGCTGAAATTTATCTGCAATCAAGACAATTCATTTTTAACTATGCTGCCAATTATGGACAGAATTAAAACCGCACTTAACATTCTTAGCGAATTTAAGGCGCAACAATACCATTATTTAGGAGAAGGAGCGGAGGGTGTCGTTTTTCATGACACGCAAAAAGTCTATAAAGTTTATCAGCCTAAAAATGAAAGTCAAAAGACTAATCCTCTACTTTGGGCGATGCTGGAAGCAAAAAAGCCGCTCTTTCAAAAAACCATTCACTTTTTTGAAATATTACCTGTGCAATTTCAAGGTATTAACATTTTGACTTATCCTTATGTTAAGGGAGAAGCCCTAAGCTATTTAAACGAAGAGGAAATCCGCAGTTTTCTAACTGAGTGTTGGCAAAAAAAGCTGATATTCCAAAATATCAAAGCCGAAAATTTTATTCGAGTTGTTGATGGAGGCTGCTTAAAATGGATAGACTACGAAATAGATAATTTTACCGACAATCTCTTTTTGAATATGGCAGCTAGAGCTTTTATCTTGTTAAAGTATTTTGATGCGCCCCAGTCGGAACGCAATAAATTAAATCGTAGTGCGATTAATCAATTTTATTTACCGCAACTGGCGGGTTTTCAGCACTTTTGCAATCAATTGTTTGCTCAGATTCTTTATCAAGAAAGCCAATCTGCGCTTCAAAATTGTCGCGTGAGTCCTGACACGAATACACGCATTCTAACAAGCACTCAGCAATCACAATTAGTTGAGGAAATCGTGTCAAGCGGTGAAGGTATTTTTTCAGTGCCCTATCATGCCGTTGAGAATTTAAAGTCGTTCTATTTTCAATTATTATCAAACGGAATGGTGTTAAAGTCTTTGGAGTCACGAAACCTTGAAGGTTTTGGAAACCTTGAAGGTTTTCTTACCAAACTGACTGACAATTATTTTGAACCAGACTTTCTACAATTGTGCGTTGGGAAAATTAAGCCATTCCCACATAAGGTATCCCTTATTATCAAAGCGTGTCCACAAGATTCTGCCACGCTTTATCAGCAAGTCTTGCATCTGGTAAGACAATTATCGACACCGGATGCGTTCTATGAAAAAATCATCGCTGTTGATAAAAGAGCGCAAGATTTTTTGAGACAGTACACCGATGAAGGTTCCGTTGCCAAACTTTACGATGTGTTAAATCAATTGTTGACAGAAGGCATTATTGATGGTTATGTCGAATTGCCAGCTTCTGAAAAAGAGTCGGTTAACCAACGCTGGTTTGGGATAAAAACCCATCACACGCATACTTTTAATAAAGCGTCCCCCATTTCACATCTTTATGCCTTTGAACAAGCCAACGGGGATTACATTTTGCAAATGGATTCCGATGTGATGGTGGGACGCTATGATAACAATCATTCTTATCTGACTGATATGATTGCAGAATTATATAAGAATGAGAAAGTCATATCAGTCGGGTTTAATATTTGCCATGCGAAGGATTCTGGTTTTAAACCCTATTATGGTTTCTCTGACGGGGGATTTGTGCCAGAAGTACGCCTGGGTTTGTTTCATAAAGCCCGTTTGCTTAATTCACGCCCCTTTCCTAATGAACTCCTTGAAAATGGCTTAAAAACAAGTTGGTATCGTGCGTTACATCAAAAGCAAAAAGCAACCGATACCGTTTCCATTAGGGGCGGTAATCCGAGCACTTTCTACATTCATCCCCAAAATTACCGCAAAACCTGTCAAGATGTTTGGTTTACGTTATTGGATCGCGTGGAAAATAACCAGATTCCTGAGTGTCAATATGAAGAATTTGATTTGGCAGGTTCCTATTATGATTGGGCGATTCCAAAACGAAATGAAGCATTGGTGATTGTTTGTATTGTGAAAAATACCCAATATAGCCATTTTCTAAGGATGTGGTTATCCGTTATTTCTCAAACCTATACCAATTGGGGACTTATTATTATTGACGATGCTTCCACGAATGGGCTGGATATTTGGATTGAACATCTGGTTAAACCGTATCAACAACAGGTGACTTATATCAAAAACCGCTTTTCGCAAGGTGTTGCTGCCAATCTCTATAAAGCGATTCATTACTTTATGAACAATCAAGAATCGGTGGTACTTATTTTGGACGGTAATGATGCGTTGCTTGGAAAATCGGTATTTGAAAATGTAATGGAAAAATACCGGATATTTGGTGCCGATATAACGATTGGTAAGGCGTACAGAACCGATGAAATCTCTGCACATTATCCTTACCCGCCCAATTTTATCGCGCCAAGACAACCGGGGAGCCATGTTTGGCAGCCTTTGCGAACTTTCAAGAAATATCTGTTTGATTCATTAAGTCTTTACGATTTAAAATGCGAAGTGCCGAGTCATTCCCGCAGAAACGACGCTGAAAATCTGCTTTTGAGTAAATTAAGTCAAAAAACGCAGTGGCTGACGCTGGGAGTAGAGTATGCTTATATGTTACCCCTGATTGAAATGTCATCCAATCCAATGTGGATGAAACATTTTAATTATTATAAAGAAGCAAATAGCTTAGAAACTAAACAATTTGAGAAAGAATGGCTTATTCAGGAAATTTTCGATAAAATGCCTAAAACGCCAAAAGCGGTTTTTAAAGGCCGAAAAACTTTTCTGCCTAATCTCAACAAGATTGAAATTGACATCACTTATGAGTGCAACTTGAAATGTTTCAATTGCAACCGTTCTTGCACGCAAGCACCGACTCAGGCATCAATGTCATTGTTTCAAATACAGCAGTTTTTAACAGAATCGATTGAACTCAACAAACAGTGGGCATTGATTAATATTCTGGGTGGCGAACCGACTTTACATCCAGATTTTATGGAAATTGTTCGTGTCATTTTGCATGACTACATTATTCCCCATTCGCCTACAACCATTCTTCAAATAACCAGCAATGGTTATTCTGAGCAAACGCAACAGATTTTAGCGGCATTGCCTAAATCGGAAAATATTGTGCTTGATGCGGCTTCTTTTAAAGACTCACGTCAAGTTGCCTATTTTACGCCCTTCAATTTAGCCCCCATTGATGACGAAAGATTCAAAAATGCCGATTTTTCCACAGGCTGTTGGGTGATTGCCTATTGTGGGATTGGGTTAAATAAATACGGATATTATGTTTGTAGTGCGGCAGGCGGCATTGATAGGATATTTGGTTTTAATCAAGGCATAAAAAAATTATCTGATGTCAATGAATCAATCAAAGCGCAATTAAACACATTTTGCCGTTATTGTGGTAATTTTAGTGAGTATGCCCAGAACCAAGGCGATTTTATTCCTCGAGGTGAAAAAGCCGCTTTGACAAAACCTATTCTATCTCACACTTGGCAAAAACAGTATAAAACGTACAACCAAGGGAAGTCACCAAAACTTGATGAAGTTTAACGTCAACGATGCCGTCTGGCAATTCCATATCGGCGGCTATCAAGTTTGCCAAAAATGGCTCAAAGATAGAAAAGGCCGTCAACTAAGCTATGATGACTGCAACCATTACCTGTATATCCT
>QNER01000309.1 GCA_003646175.1 Candidatus Parabeggiatoa sp. nov. 1 | reverse complement strand
CTCAACAACACTTTCCTCAACCGGGGTTTCCAACGCAACCTCAGCCGACTCAACAACACTTTCCTCAACCGGGGTTTCCAACACAACCTCAGCCGGCTCGGCAACACTTTTCTCAGCGGAGGATTCCGACACAACCTCAGCCGGCTCGGCAACACTTTTCTCAACGGAGGATTCCGACACAACCTCAGCCGGCTCGGCAACACTTTCCTCAAAAGGGAGTTCCAGCGCAATCTCGACTGGCTCAGCAACTCTTTCTTCAACAGGGACTTTTGGCGTAACTTCGGCTGACACTGCTTTTTTGTCAGAGCCATCTGCCAGTGCTACTGGTGTGAAGAGGATTAACGCACTCAATATTTTCAGATGTTTAGATGACATTCTATAAATATCTCCATGAACAATAGATGAATTGTGAACAGACTGCACACACGGGCGCGTATCATATAATATAATTTAAATATACTGAAAGTACAACTTCTTTCCGAATTTAACGGATTGATTTTTTTAAAGCGGATGTGACTCAACATTTCTTCATGTCACACATCAATTTTTTGTTATAACCAATTGATAGTTATTGATTTCAGTTATTGATTTCACGTAAAAATGGATGCGATTGCTTGATCTCACCTTTTGGCGTGGTGAAAATGGTATTTAATCACCCCCAAATATGAAAATAATAGGGCAAAACCTTCAAAACCGTAAAGCGTTTCCAAAACCTTGAAGGTTTCTACTGAAACTGAAAAACCATAAATCCGTTTATACCCTTGCGTCCGTTGTACTAATTTCACGTAAAAATGGATGCGATTGCTTGCTCTCACCTTTTGGCGTGGTGAAAATGGTATTTAATCACCCCCGAATATGAAAATAATAGGGCAAAACCTTCAAAACCGTAAAGCGTTTCCAAAACCTTGAAGGTTTCTACTGAAACTGAAAAACTATAAATCCGTTTATACCCTTGCGTCCGTTGTACTAGATATTGTGGCTTATTACAGCAAAAAAACGAAACCTTCGATAAACGCCAGGGAGCCGATTGCAAACCAGTGCCCGCGGGTGAAGCATTTTATACTGCCTGTTCACGCAATAAATTGACAGGGATTTTAAATGTGGTCTTTTCTTGCTCCCCCGTCATTTGTTTGATTGAAAAAACGCCCCAACTCTGTAAACGTTCCAACACACCAGTAACTAGCACTTCCGGCGTAGATGCGCCTGCGGTAATGCAAACAATAGGATTGTTGGCAAACCAATCTGCTTGTAAATCTTCTGCTTTTTCAATCAAATAAGCTTTTATTCTTGCTTGTGTGCCTACTTCTTGTAAGCGATTAGAGTTAGAACTATTATGGGCACCTACCACCAACAAGACATCAATATCAGAGGCGATTTGACGCACGGCATTTTGTCGGTTTTGAGTGGCATAACAAATGTCGCTTAATGCGGGGCCTTGAATTTTGGGAAAGCGCTTGGTTAAAGCCTCAATAACCTCGCTAGTATCATCAACGCTCAGGGTCGTTTGTGTAACGTAAGCCACGCGCTCAGGATTTTTAACCCGCAATGTCATCACCTCGGAAGGGGTGCATAACACATGTACCGGCCCCGCCACACAACCGCGTGTGCCTTCCACCTCTGGATGTCCGGCATGACCAACGATAATCAATTCAAAGCCTTGTTCAACGTAGCGTTGCGCTTGTGAATGTACTTTGGTGACAAGCGGGCAGGTGGCATCAATTACTTGTAATTGCCGCTGATCGGCATTTTTAACCACTGTTGTTGCAACCCCATGGGCACTAAAAATACAGACAGCACCGTGCGGCACTTCGTCTAGCGTTTCTACAAACACGGCCCCTCGCGTTTTTAAGTTATCCACCACATAGCGATTGTGGACAATTTCATGCAGTACATAAATGGGGGGCTCATAAATATTAAGCGCACGTTCAACAATTTCTACAGCACGTACCACCCCCGCGCAAAATCCACGAGGTTGAGCTAATATGACATCCATACTGATAATTGGTAATTGATAAATTAATGAGTAGCTGAACCCAATCCCTATTTTTTATTAGTAATAGGTTCGCGGCTAAAGTTTTTTGGGCCCAAAAAACGAATGTTAGTAGGGGCAATCCCTTGTGGTTGCCCCCGGGGCAATCCCTTGTGGTTGCCCCCGCGCAAGCCCCTTTCATTTAACGGCCAGGCCAATTTTAAATTTAAATCGCGAATAGCAAACAACGGCCTTCGCATTTCAATTTAACGGCCAGGCCAATTTTAAATCGCGAATAGCAAACAACGGCTTTCGCATTTCATTTAAAAACTCTTATGACGCGCAACGCTTCAAAATGAAATCGATGGGCAACCATATTCGAGGTAAAAGTTTTTGCGCGCAAAAACTTTTGCCTCGAAAGGATTGCCCCTACATTTCGTTATATATTGTCATCTCTTCATTAAGTTTTTCTAGCAAACTTAATAAAGAGATGGGCAATCAGTCGCAAAAATCCTTTCACCAAACATCATCATAGTATGGAACTTTCCGCTTTATGGCACAAACTGTGACATCTTCGAGCAATGTGCGTCACATCAGTTAATTAATTGGACTTTGGACAAAATGGCATAAATGCAATATCACTTTGGGGTTTGAGATTTGACACGAAAAACTCAAACCCCAATAATTATTGTTGTGGTTATATTTTGTCGTGATTTGTTAGAGTGGGAACCAAAAGTTTCCTTTTCTTCTAAACGTTTAAATGACAGTGTACAAAATCGCCTATTTAAAGAAAAGAAGGCGAACCATCCCTTTTTTGAAAGAGTTTTTGTTCAGGCAATAATTGGTAATTTACAAAATATTTCTCGATGAATTGATTTGTAAATAAAAATAATACATGACAAATTTGAATATTACGATTATTTTATTATTATAGTCATCCAAAAAAGTTCATCCATAAAAGTTTTGTCCATCATTTTTGCTAATGGATAATGGGCAGAAGGGTAATGGGTAGGGTGTTTACTGAGAGCTTTTTTTGACTGATATTTTTCATGCGGTTTTGGTGTTGTAAAATAGACGTCATATTCCCCAGGTTTCCTTAAGGCTATTCATACCATTGACGGGTTGTGATGCAGGGAATGATTGATTTGCTGGCTCAAAGAGTCAACTTAAGGGACGCGCCAACCCCGATAGGCTACTCTATGCACACAAGTTTTTCGTACCCACCTAAGCGGGCTACTAGAATTCCAAAATGCCCAAAAATCGTACAGCCCGCTTGCCCACCAACCCGAAAGAATATAAAAATAGAGAAAAATCATATATTTAAAAGTTATGTGCATAGAGTAGCCCCGATAGGGGGAATAGCCTCAGGTGAAACCTGGGGAAACTAAAATACATAAAACCCGCATGAAAAATACTCATCAAAAAAAGCTCAAAGCGAACACCCTAGGGTAATGGGTAATATAGTTTTTCAGATAGAAACCGTAAATTTTGGAAACGCTTTACGGTTTTGCCCTAAATATTTTTCTGAACGTCTATAGACAATCAAATGGGCAAGATATCGTGTTTTTAAATAGAATCAATGAGTTATAAAAATACCCGATTTCATCAAAGTCGTATGCGTCACAAAGATAAACCTATTACCTATTACCAATGAAAAAAATTCTGAGGAACTATACGTCAAATAATCAACATACCAAGGAGTAATTATGCACAAACTCAATTGTCAGCCTCTATGGCTAGTCCTACTCATATTATTTATGGGACAACCCACTTTTGCACAGCTACCCGTAAGCGTAGACGGGCAAGCTTTACCAAGCCTTGCACCAATGTTGGAGAAAGTCATGCCGGCTGTGGTGAATATCTCAAGTGCTCGCACTCAGAACATTGACAATCCTCTGCTTAATGATCCGTTTTTCCGTCATTTTTTTAAAATTCCCAAACAAAAACCGGAAAAACAAAGCCGTGGCTCTGGTGTCATCATCGATGCTCAGATGGGCTACGTGGTAACAAATCATCATGTGATTGATAAAGCAGATGAAATTTCTGTTATTTTGCACGATAGCCATCAATTCAATGCCACGGTGATCGGTACTGATCCTGAGACGGATGTCGCGCTCCTGAAAATACCCGCGAATGGTTTAACCGCCTTGCCGCTTGCCGATTCAGAACGGTTACGGGTCGGCGATTTTGTGGTGGCAATAGGCAATCCGTTTGGCTTGAGACAAACGGCAACCTCTGGGATTGTCAGTGCCTTGGGACGTAGCGGCTTGGGCATTGAAGGCTATGAAGACTTTATTCAAACTGATGCCTCTATTAATCCCGGTAACTCAGGGGGCGCGTTGGTTAATTTACGGGGCGAGTTGGTGGGTATCAATACGGCCATTCTTGCCCCCGGCGGTGGGAATGTTGGGATAGGTTTTGCTATTCCGAGCAATATGATGCACCAAGTTGTACAGCATTTGGTGGAATTTGGTGAAGTACAACGTGGTAGGCTGGGGATAAAGATACAAGATTTAACCCTGGAGTTGGCAGCGGCTTTTGGTTTAAAAGACAATAAAGGAGCAGTGGTTGCTGAGGTTGAGCAGGGTACGCCGGCCTCTAAAGCCGGTTTGCAGCCCGGCGACATTATCACTGCTATCAATGGTAAACCGGTTGATTCGGCAACCGATGTTCGTAACCGGGTTGGCCTATTACGCATTGGTGAAAGGGTAAAGATTACTATTGTGCGTAACGGACGTACTCGCCATTTACGTGCGGTTATTGCCGATCTCGATCAAGTTGAAGGCAGTGAAATTAGCTTGTATTTGGAAGGTGCGGTATTAAAAGACAGTTCTGACGGTGTACAAATCCGCAAGGTGAAGAAAGGCAGCAATGCTGACAAAATGGGTTTTCAGCCCAATGATGTTATCATTGGGCTCAACCGCCGAGAGGCCAAGAACCTAGAAGAGTTAACTCAACGTTTCAGTCAATACAGAATTAACTCTATTCAAATCAACCGCGGCGGCGAAATTTTATCAATTTGGCTGAATTAAGGGGAGAGGGGAAAGGAGGATCGCTCCAAGGGGAAAGTGCAATTCCCAATCGCGCCTAAAGTTTTTGTGCACAATTCCAAGCAAAAGTTTTTGCGCGCAAAAACTTTTGCCACGAACCCAATTCCCAAATCAGAGTTTTTCCAATAATCTCCGAATAGTAGTCTTGTCTTCCTCATTGGACATTTCTTTAAGGCTTTTCGTCAGGAGTTCAATCTGTGCCTGTTTTGGTGTTGGGGGAAGTGCCTCTTGGGTGGGGGTGCCAAGCTTTGGAGTAATCGTGTGGATAATTCTATCCAAGGTTTGGTAAAAAAAATCAACACTATAACCGCCTAAAAATCCTATCGCAATTGCACTCACATCAACACCCGCTTTTGTACCAGTCGCACCAAGAAGAGGACCAAATAGATGGACAAGTAATCCGCCCAGTATGCCCCCCATAAATATACGCAACCAATTGGTGGCCAATTTTTTGGGGTGTAGTGTGCGGTTGAGGTAACTCTCAGTCAGATCTCGGTACAGATAAACCAATGCCCCCAGTGCTCCATACAAAAATGGATCGACAAAGGTCAGGAATTTTCCTAAGCCTTCTTCTTTGACCCCTATATCAAACACTAGCCTTGCGTATTGTCTCAAAAAAATCAGGGCACTCAATAAAATGGCCACCCATAAAAGTTTCCGAAAAAAGTTACGACCGACTGACCCTGAGCCTAGAAAAATCGCTTGCCACCAAGGTCTCTGCACTTCATAGCGCGTTGATGTAGCGCGTAAGGTCAATATATTTACATTTACGGGGGCCAGCAACTCGCTTAGTTCCGTATAAAGTCTTTCCAGTTCAGCCTCCGCCTTACAAAGTGCGTCAAGACTTAAGGACTCAGGGGATGTATAAAAAAGCACTTTCTTGAGCTGTTTCACTTCTGTTGCCAGATTGGGTGAGTTAAGCTTACCCGCTTCAGCCGCAAATTCTAGCAATTCTTCAATCTCCACATAACGCTCTCGGAAGTTGGGTGAATAACGCCCCCGAACCTCAGCTGACAGTTCGGGAGCATCGCTGTCTTGTGTCAAGGGATTGAAATCGTTCGCATTAGGCGGTGCCGCACCTTCGGTCGTTTTGGATATTTTGTCTGTTCCAACCGTTTGTTGGTTTGTTTGGTTTTCTGATGACATTTTATTTATTTCCTTACCGCAAGATACTTGCTTTTTTGATAAATATACCGGCACCCTTCAAAAATATCGGGGGCAACCATATTCGAGGCAAAAGTTGTTTTTTTAGAAAAACGGATTCCGAGAAAGGATTGCCCCTACATGCTCATTATTGTAGAGGCAATCCGTAGCGAAAGCCCTTTTCAGGATAAATGAAGGGTGCCAATATACCGCTCGCAATTTTTAATTGTGAAAATAACTCGATGTTCAAGTTTTTGACGTTATTTAGCTTTGTGGCAATCAATTTTTTCGTTTTATACATGCAACTCATTGATTTTATTGGTCATTACTTATTGAAATCGAAATAATATTTATTTTGAAATCAAAGATTTACCGAAAAACTTTATCATCAAGAAATTATGAACATCAAGAAATTAAATTCAGGAACAAATTTAGGAACAATTAATCTAACTGTTTGATTTTACAAAACTACCTGAAAGGCGCTTCAAAGTTTTTTATAAATCAATGAATTAGAAACTAATACCTTCGTCAATATCGCAAATTGAGAATCGTGAATTACCAATAAGGAACGTGCATAATACAACTAGGGCAACCATATTCGAGGCAAAAGTTTTTGCACGCAAAAACTTTTGCCTCGAAAGGATTGCCCCTACCTTACAAAAAATATCAAAGGGGTAATCCCTTGTGATTACCATTACTTTTTATCAGTTATTTTATGCACGTTCCTAAGCATAAAAACAATCTTAATTATGTCATGTTCCCTGATACTCAATGAACACGTTTTTTTATAACACACTGATTTATAAGGTTCAGTGAAAATAACCTCTTGAAAAAAGACATAATTTCTTTCTTAAATAAAAACCCTAATTTAGTATTAAAAAGCCTCACACAACCAAACTTTAGTTCTGATTTTCACTAAGAACTTGATCATCTAAGTGATAAAAAATTTTGGTTGATGTTAAATCACCACAAATTCCGCACTGATTACATAACTGAATGAAAATATCTCACGTTTCGGGGTTCAACATTTCCAGTAATTGATTATTAAAGATAAAAAACTATAAATTATAAATTCCCACTAAAAATATCGCTGGCAAAACTGTTCTAGCGGGTTAGCCAATTTTTTTCGCAAATCTGATGAACAAAAATCAAGGACTTACGACCAAAAAAACGGTTATCAAGAAAATGACTTTAGGTTTAGACATAGCGTAAATCAAGCAGTTATTTAAAAACCTGAACACCGAAACGTGATAAATATACAATTACTTTTGATATGATTGCCATTCGTTATTCGTTATTCGTTATTCGTTAATAGCAATTTTTTTTTGCTAAACATTTTTTTGAGAATGTCACCTTGTATAGTGGGCTTAATATATCAATTCGCTTGGTGCTTTTAATCTGCTCCCGCGCTTTTTGATGGCGGGCATTTTACACCTTCACATCAAAACAGCAATCCCCTTTTTTTTAAAATTACTTTTCCCCATAAAAACTTATAGACGGTTTTAGAACCGATTTGTGAAAATTTTTTCGACTTTGAAGTACTTTTTTAACTCAAAAATGAAGGCGAAAATGTCAATGTTAAAAATAACGTATTTAGATACAACCCGCTGTCACTTCTTTTTATTTTTCGAGCGAAACTTTTTCTTGCAGTCTACAGACATTTTTGACTTAACAATTGGGTAAAGCATCCTAGTAGCGTGAGTTCGGCTTTAATATCAATCGTTTATAAAATAACTCGTCTATCAAAGAGTTACAATTAATTTATTATGTATCAATAAGTTAGAAAATTATCTAAAATCAAAGTTTGTATCGTGGCGGCTTCACCAAAAATAATGGCTTGTTGAAAATCCAATTAATTACCGCAATAGTTGTATTGCTATAATAGCTAAAATCGTTTTATTTTCTCATGTTACGCACAACGCTTCAAAATGATAATGATAAAGAAGGGCAACCATATTCGAGGCTAAAGTTTTTGTGAGCAAAAACATTAGCCTCGAAAGGCTCTGTACAGGACCAAAATTCCCCT
>QNER01000308.1 GCA_003646175.1 Candidatus Parabeggiatoa sp. nov. 1 | reverse complement strand
GTGTGAAGCATGGCTAAAAAATGAGAAAAGTCAAAAAAAGTTGGAAACGGCATTTGAAACTCAATATAAAATGATTCTCAAACTGATTGACGAACTTGATAATACCGTCAGTGTGTTGATACCGGTTAAAACGCTTGGTTGTGTAGAATTTACCCACATTGGCTATAAGAACTCGGAACAGGAAATGATCTTTGTTAGGAAACCCAATTTGCAATTTAAACCGGAAAATACTGATCAACCTATGCGCTATGCTCTCGCATTTGCATTGTTACAACATAATCAAAATCGTCCACCATTCAATAAATTTATGCGTTGGCTTTGGAATGAAGATGTTGCCTTTCAACAAGCATTGACTGAATTTGCTGAGGCACGTTCTCGCGCATTCAAAATTTATGGAAATTCTTCATTGATTGAGATAACCCGTTAATTTTCTTAGAATTATTCAAGCCGTTTGTGACATATTTTGGCTATTACCCATTACCCTTTGTTTGCCTAAAGCTCAATGGTCAAGTTTTTGATATTATATCATTCGTTTCAGGCGTACCTTGTATGAAACAGAGCGTTATTTTTCAGGAGTACAAGGCGAACCTTGTACGAAACCGGGCGTTATTTCTCATTCGTTTCAGGCGAAGGTACTGGTTCAGTTCTATGTAAAGAATATAAAAATCAATTAATTGTTTAAAATAGGGATTAAAAAATCAGCCATTAACCTTGTTTATCAATGCAATGAAAGCATGTCCTGCCATGAGGATTACTTGAATTGAACCAATGCTCAACGAATTTGGGTGGGGTGAGTACAACGAATTGACGAAATCAACGGTTTGTTCCGACAATCAGTTGTACTCTTTACAATTGATATAGCAATGACTCATTAAGAATGGTAAATGATGAATGATTATTTAATATCATTATCAATGAATTAAATGATATAAATGTACTTGATGCAATCGGGAAACGCTATATTTGTCAGCAAAATAAATACTTAAACGACGCATTTTTTTGCTTGGCAGTTTCTATTGAAAATACCTTCAAAATCTCATCCATAAAATCCTTTTTATCCTTGAAAATAATTGGAATCAATTACGATTTTCACCGCGAGATTTTCTTGAGCCGCAATATTAATATTTCTTAAATACTCAACCCCGCCTTGTATAGAAATAGCATTGTTCAAACCATGACGCGCTATATCGCTGATAAACTTAAATATTTGCAAAAAGTTCGATTTACCAGACGCATTCGCCCCAATCAACACATTAAACTGTCCAAGTTCAATGGCTTGATGACGGAAACTTTTAAAGTTTTGGATTTCTATGCGTTTAATAGCCATAATGATTTTTTTGCGCCGGTTATAGTTTTTCTTCAAAAGATTTTTCTTCAAAAGAGGAGTCCAAGATTTATCTTGGATGCCCAATATAAAATCTTGGACTCCTGCCAAAAAATGACTCTTACAAGCTATAGTAGGGTGGATTAGCCTAAACACGTAATCCACCGTCACCAATTAAACGGTAAACTCAGTTACCCACAAATCATGCTGGTTGCAAAAACTGGTTGCATAAAGCTTGGAGGCATGCCCTTCCGGCAAATCAAAGGTTGAGACAGCATCATCGTCCGCGGGAGAGAACGTCTTTTCTCCAAGCACCATGCCATCTTCAGAAACGAGGGTATGACGGACTATATAATGCTCCTCAGCCATCACATGATCAGTGGTGATCGTGACTTTATTGCCCTCAACCTTGACTTTGGGAGCATGCCCATTAACTTTTTTAGACCATTTTCCGGGGTTTTCAGCAGTGTAAACGATACCGGAAGGCAACGATCCCGATGCTGTCGATACAGGTGCTGTCGTTCCTGATGCAGCTGATCCCGATGCTGTTGATTCCGATGCGGTAAGTATTGTATACGCTTGGGAAGCACCAACACCTGCGACAACACCTAACCCGATCTTAAGAATGTCTCTTCTATCAGCCATGATATATCTCACTTTTGCTATGAAATAAAATTATATTGGACGGTTTCCAATCAGTTACCCAAATTGACAAACATATAAGTCTTTGAAATTGGCTCAAAACCTTCAAGGTTTTGGAAACCTTGAAGGTTTATAACGGTTACTTTTAGCCCGATAGGATTTCGCGAATTTAGAATGACGGGCATCATTCTGAATTGAATGACGGCCTGCTTTTATTCGTATTTCGAGAATATCGAATACTGAACCTCATTCTGAATTGAATGACGGCCTACCTCTCAATTCGCGAATAGCAATTGAATGGCTGTGCATGTAACCCAACAAACACACTCCACTACTCAGCCCCAACGAGGCTTTTTATTATAGCCTGGGGCAACGCCCCAATGCCATTAAGTTAAGCTTTTTCATGAGGGCAACCATAAAGGATTGCCCCTACACGAGATAACGATTCGTAGGGGCAATCCCTTGTGGTTGCCCTTAACTTAATGGCAGTGGGGCAACGCCCCAGGTACAGATTCAAAGCTTGTCAAATCGTAACTACTCAGCCCCAACGGGGCTTTTTATTATAGCCTGGGGCAACGCCCCAGGTACAGGTGTTTATGATTTAAAGCCCTTTCAGCCCCGAAAGGGCTTGTTCGTTGTTATTCAGGTTCCAAAGGTGCAGGTTCCCAGGGCGCAGCCCTGGGCTTTAATAAAACACTCTTTCAGGGCTGAGTAGTTACGTCAAACCAAGAAAATTTGGATAACACTTACTTTTAATATAACTTAAAAAATCCGTTTATTCCGTCAATCGGTTGTACTCTCTGTGTGGCAATGGATAACATTTTATGCCAGTCAATTTTTAAATGCAATTCCCAGTTGAGTTGGTGAGTTCATTCAGGGAACACTCAACTGTCGTTTTTCCTTTAGGGGCAAGACGGGAGATTTCGCGCCAAACCTTCGATATTTGCCAAACTTTCAAGGTTTTTACCGGGTTGAAAGTAATTTTTTTTGTACGTGAATAAAAAAATGTTATTGGCATTCTTTTTACCATTCATATAACGAGTGTGACCCCGACTTGATGTACCTTTTTTTTTGGGGGGCCGGCAAAGTTTTGCCTACCATGGATGCCTAAGATGGTGGGCAAGAAAAGGACCTTGCCCACCCTACATTAGCTGAGTTCGATATCAATGCTCACCAATCTCGAAATAAAATCTGAAAACTTGACTATTCTCTTCTGAAAAAATGACGCACACTAACTTGAGCGTCGCATCAATCCTTTTTTATATACAATTCTTGTCATTATTGAACAATTATGACTAATGAATTCAAAAACGTATTCATTTCCTACGGCCGCCGCGAAAGCTTGGGCTTTGCGGCCCGCTTACATCAACAACTCAAACTGGCCGGCGATGATGTGTGGTTTGACAAAGTCAATATTCCTGATGGGGATGACTATGCCCAGCGCATTAATCACGGCATTGAGTCGGCCCATAATTTTGTCTACATTATGGCACCACGGTGTATGACTTCGCCTATTGTCTGATTGAGTTGGAATATGCGCGCATGTTTGGTAAACGGCTTGTCCATATTAAAAAAATTGTTATATCCAATACGCTTGAGCAAGCATTAGCGGCCGGCGAGCAGCAAGTCATGGTGAATTTTTATAAGTTATTACAATTTGCCGAATCAAAACATCTGCACTACGCAGGATGTCCTTAATCGCTCACATGCGTTGATTGGTAAAACCGATTGGTTGGATGCCAAGGAAAAACTGTCCGATGACGATATAAAACGTTTGGCTGAGTGAGCGCAACGGTATGAAAATCTGTGGGCTAAGCATGAAGATATCGCGTATCTGAAAACCGTTGATTTACCCGTGTTTGGCGAAAGCATTGATGCACTTGATGGCGTAGTGGAACGGATAACGGCCGTTTTGGAGCGGCAAACCGATTATGTCCATCAACACACCAATATTTGTAACTACTCAGCCCCAACGGGGCTAATTATTATAGCCTTTCAAACGCCCCAGGTGCTGAAAGGGCGCAAGTTCCTAGGGCGCTGCCCTAGGCTTTAATAAAACGCCCTTTCAGGGCTGAGTAGTTGCAAATTATAAGTTCCTAGGGCGCTGCCCTAGGCTTTAATAAAGCGCCCTTTCAGGGCTGAGTAGTTGCAAATTATAAGTTCCTAGGGCGCTGCCCTAGGCTTTAATAAAGCGCCCTTTCAGGGCTGAGTAGTTGCCAATATTTTATCTCACGCGCTACATTGGCAAAAAAACCAGAAAGCCACCCAGCATTTATTAGTGGGCAAAGAGCGCTTTGCTGCCGAAGAATGGTTATTGACCGAATTTCTGGGGGGTAAGCAACCCCCGTGTCAACCCAGTGCGTTGGTGTGCGAATATATTTGCGAGGCGCGTAAAAACGCCGAAAACTTGATGGCGGATATTTTTATCTGTTATGACACACAAGACAAAGAAATTCGCAATAGTGTGATCCAATCGCTGTCGCGTTATGCCAAAACGACATGGAGACATGATCGTGATATTCAAAAAGGCACCGATTATGAGTGTGCAATTGAAATTGGGATCGAAAATGCCGACCATTCAGTAGTATCCGACTATTGCCAGCGCGAGTTAGCGAGGACGTTGCAATACAATAAGCGCGTCGTTCCCCTATTGATTGCGGGGGTGGCAGCATCAGATATTCCAGACGTGTTGCGTGTTTTGCAATATGTGGAGTTTACCGATAATACTTGTCAGGCTGACTATGACAGTGACATTGATGATATCTTGAAACATTCTTAATGCGAATTAAGAGTTGAAATTTTTGCACTCCGTAAAAACAGTGCTGTAGAAAACGAATCCACAAGTCTTCACACCAAGTAATTTTTAACTATTTGATTTTAAATGATTTTTTAAGCAATTAATTCTGATGTCCAAACGGATACTATCCCTAAGAAGGGATAGCATCCGTAACATCACTACATGTTTAGGACTACCAAGAATTCATCACCGCCAGTCAGGCGGCAAAAGGCCAATTGGGTACCAAAATATTTATTTCCTACTCGCGCAAAGATAGTGATTTTGCTCGGCAACTGAACACCGCGTTACAAGCAGCCGGTAAAACCACTTGGTTCGATCAGGAGAGCATCAGCACTGGCGTTGATTTTGAAAAAGAAATCTTTAAAGGCATTGATGGTGCCGATAATTTTGTGTTTGTGCTGTCCCTGGATGCGGTGGCATCGGAATACTGCGAACGCGAAGTCACGTATGCGGCTAACAAAAGTAAACAAGTGATGGATGCTTGTGAAAAAGCGGTAGCACTTGACTCTGAACAGGGGTATCTTCGTAGAAGCCGGGGATTGGCTAGGGCATTGACTGGCAATACGCAAGGTGCGATTAAGGATTTTCAGTTTTATGTTGAACGGGCTACAGAAGAACGGCAAAAGGATAGCAAATTGCAAGCGCAAGGCTGGCTAGATGCGTTCAAAAAGGGGGGAAAATCCATTGACTGAGGAAGTGCTTAAGAAAATGCGGTAAGTACAACGGATTGACGGACTAAACGGATTGATTCGGGGAAGGATTGGGTTAATTCGTTTATTTCGCATATCCGTTGTACTATAGGGCAAAACCGTAAAGCGTTGCAAAAACCTTGAAGGTTTTGTACCGAGAGTATCCGTTTAGATAAAACACATGAAGAAAAAATCCCTAGACTGTTGATAAAGAGCGATAGGTTCGAGAAATAGGGTTATCTATTGCCATGAACAATGTTTCGTAGTTTCGTAGGGTGGGTAAGCGGGTGTCACTTTCTCAAACATTGTCCCGAATCTTAACGCCCGCTTGCCCACCATCCTCGAAATGAAAATAGGCAACACGTTTAAACCCTAAATCAGCTTAAAATCAACAGCCTACCCCCAAGCTTGTCCATACCATTATAAAAGCGGCCTTGAATGTTGGATGGGTACCTGACTCAGTGGGAAAAAGATTAAATTTTGAATGGATTGAAGTTTTCTATTAACGATCTGCCAAGCCATATCAAAAGAACCTAATACCTGAGTTTAGTTGCCGCTTGCCGCTATTTGTTATAGCGTTTCCCGATTGCATCAAGTACATTTATATCATTTAAATTATTGATAATTATATTAGATTAAATAATCATTCATCATTTACCATTCATCATTGCTATAGAACATTAACTATCGTCAGCGGATAACAGTAACTCATATTTTTGCTCAATGAGTTGACATCCCCAATAGTCTACTTCTCTTTCCTCTTTCAACTGAAACCCAAATTGAAGATAAAGATAACGAGCGGCTGCGAGTCCATCAAATGTCCACAGAATGATTTTTTCATATCCATTGGATTTGCAGAAATCAATGGCTTCCTGTAGTAACCTTCTTCCAATCCCTTGTCCATGATAGTTTGGATCAACTGAAAACAGTCGTAGACGAATACCTTCTGATTGTTGGTTGCGTCCATCAATGACGACAGAGCCTACAACTGTTTTTCCACTTATGGCTACCCATAACCCATCTCTGTCGTTTTGAAAATGTCGCATAAAACCAACCAAGTAATGTGCGATTTCTACCTCGAACGTATAATCAAATCCAAAACGCTTACTGAAATAAACCGCATGTTGCTCTATGATTTTTCCTATCGCCCCGGGCACATATCCAACGATTTTCACATCATCTTTCATAGCATTTTTTGTCACGAAAGTTGTCCACGCGCTTTAACTTGACAATGTCACATTAGCAGGAGTACAAGGCGAACCTGGTACGAAAAAGCTTGCTTTGTTTACTCTCAGGAGTACAAGGCGAACCTTGTACGAAAAAACTTTGTTTACTCTCAGGAGTACAAGGCGAACCTTGTACGAATAAGCCGCGTATTTTTTTGACTCGAATGACATCAACATAAAACGGGCGCATTTCTATTTTTCCGCGAACGATACCCCGAAGGGGTAAAATCGCATCAACCCTGATAGGGGTTGAATGTGAATAGCCGCAGGTGGAATATGTGTTTTGCACTCCTGATAACGCGGCCTCTCGTACAAGGTTCGCCTTGTACTCCTGATAATAAATAGTTGGCTGTTTTTCGTACAAGGTTCGCCTTGTACTCCTGATTGATAAATAATAACGTCCGATTTTGTACAAGGTTCGCCTTGTACTCCTGATAGCCGTTTTTTTGTACAAGGGGAGCGAAGTACTCCTTTAAAATAACGTCCGATTTTGTACCAAGGGAGCGAAGTACTCCTGATAATATGACATTGTCAAAGTGTACACACACAGGGCAGAAATTAAAAATTGGTACTATATATGGGCTTCTACCTCTAAACGAACCATTTTCACATGAGTTCGTCCTTTTGAATCAATTGGATATTGGTTGGTATAGATTTCCACGACTTCAGATAAAAATTCATCTCGGTATTCTTCAGGTAATTGATCAGTATAGGGAAACCATGTTGTCCTTAACCAACCTTTCAAACCGGTTTTTCCCTGATGCTGCATGTCTTTTGGGATTAACTCAATTCGGATTGGCTTAAATCCATTTTCGGGTAACCAGGTTTCGTATTCTTCTATGCCATAAAATGAATAAGGAAAAGAAAAATCCTGAAAGTAATTTTGCCATTTTGGCAAATTCATGACTTCGGTAATAACTGAGACGATGTCACTGGCATTACCTCTGCCGCCCATTTGAAATAATATTTTTCCATTTTTATTCAAGTGGTTATAAACGCCGTTTAAGACTGAAACATGGTTATTAATCCAATGCAAGGCGGCATTTGAAAATGCCATATCAAATTGTTGGGCAAGGCTAATGGCGGTTGCCGACATTTGCAAAAAAGACAAATTAGGATATTGTGCTTTGGGGTAATTCTGTTTAGCAAGTTTTATCATACTTGCTGACGCATCAATTCCTACGGTAGTCCCGGTTTTGAGCAGCATCGCTAATTGATAGGTTATTTTTCCATCGCCACACCCAATATCCAGCAGGTGTTCATTTCCATTCAAATGAAGTTTGCCAATCAATTGTTTCGCCCACTCAAACTGGGCTGATGAATTATTGGCATAATCATTGGCATTCCAATTCTCTGCCTTTTGGTTACTTATATTCATGGTATTCTCAATTTCTTCTGGTTTTGGTGGTACCGCAATGAGTCTTGGTAGAAATTTCAAACAATGTAGGGGGCAGGCAAAGTTTTTTTTTGCCCACCCTACATACATGGTGTGATATGGAAGTAAGCAATTAGATACTTTTCCCCCGTCTGTTTTTCAAAATAATAAAAATAGCC
>QNER01000307.1 GCA_003646175.1 Candidatus Parabeggiatoa sp. nov. 1 | reverse complement strand
TATACTGGAAGTACAACTTCTTTCCTGATTTAACGGATTGACCATATCTATATAAATTATCTTATGGATTTAAATGGTAGTTTTAATGATTGATTTTTTTAAGAATTAGACTGGAAGTACAACGGATTTACGGATTTAACGGATTTACCATATCCATATAAATTACCTTATGGATTTAAATGGTAGTTTTAATGATTAATTTTTTTTATTTTAAAATAAATCAATCATTTTCAAATCAACTTGACAATGTCAGATCATCATTCGTTTCAGGCATACCTTGTATGAAAAAATGGCATTATTGTGATTTTAAGGAGTACAAGGCGAACCAAGTAAGTAAGAAACCTGGCGTGATTTTAAGGAGCACAAAGCGAACCTTGTACGAAACCTGGCGTGATTTTAAGGAGTACAAGGCGAACCTTGTACGAAAAAACGACGTGATTGAAATGTGACATTGTCAAGTTAACATAATATTCACGATGGGTATTAATCCGGTTCATCCTTTAATCGGTTTAATTTTGTTCAAAGCATTTTGATAAATGCCTTTCCAAACATAGCAGGAAACGTCAATGAAATCAAATTCCTTTTAAAAGCCAGTTCAAATACCATAATGAGATTGAAAATATGAACGACAATATATCACGACTTTTAGGGGACTATCCAAAATGGTGATCCCCAAAAAGTAGTGATACTCTTACGTTTTTTTTACCAGCCATTATAACTACAACTACAAGGATTGTTTATAATAAAGGATAAAAAGTTAATGATTATAATTAATGATTATAATCAATAATTTTTATCAATATGCCAGAGAGATTGGGATCGAATTTCATCACAATCTAATCCTTTATTATAAACAATCCTTGTAGTTATAATAGGTGTTCAAAAAATATTTATATCACTACTTCTTGGGGACTACCATTTTTTGAGTGATACTATCGCCAAAAAAAGCGATAGCATCACGACTTGAACACGTTTTTGTCCTGTACATAGGATTTTTATACACTACATAAAACACCATACCGAAAAATATTGGGCTACGATTCAAGCTATATTATAATTCGCTTATACACTTGAGCAAACTTTTGTACGCAACACAATTAATTTTGTTATCGTGAAATCCCCCTACTCTATATGGTTTGGAGCTATGGTATGCTCTGCCAATATTGTCATCAAGAATTTTATGGGATGTGGCACGCGATGAAAAAAAATCGGTTCGTGATAGCAAAATCGTGTTACACCATCGAAAAACGACTTATTATGTTAAGGTAAGGTTTTGAACAAGGATTTATGTGATGGTTATTTATCATACTCATCACAAAAATCATAATAATCATAGCTCAGACAATGGAAATAACATGGCAAACGACATAAAACCTGAGTACAACTACTCAGACATCACTGAGAAAATTATAAATTGCGCTTTGAAAGTACACAATACGCTAAGGAATGGGCTTCAAGAAGGCTTTTACCAGCGTGCTTTAACTATCGAAATGGAACTTCAAAGTTTGAAGTTTAAGCGTGAAGTAGCAATGCCGGTGTTTTATAGAAACCATCGAGTCGGCACAAGACGGATTGATTTCATGGTTGAAAATGTCGTCTTAACTGAGACAAAAGCTGTTCTAAAACTAGAACAGGTGGATTTGATGCGATCCACAAAAGATTTAGAAGTTTTTCATACAGAGGTGGGTTTACTTCTTAACTTTGGTGCGACTCAATTGCAATACCATCGATTAGAAAATCAAGAAATGCTGTGATTATGAATTTGTGTGAAAATGGTAAGGTTTTGAACTGTCATTTCAGTTCAAACAGTGTATACTTGCCTAACTCCACAAAGAACAGTTATCAGGGTTTATTGATAACTGATAACACATTGACAAGGATGAGATTGGAAACCTGAGCAACCATTTTTTGTTGACAACCATTCCGTGGTTAGCGATTGCATTTGCGATAGAAGGCTATTTTAAAACGTCTATCAATAATTTATTTTATGGCCCACATTTCCTCGGCATTGAAAAAGCGTAAACAACGCATTGATGAACAGGAAAAGCGGTATGTTTTTGAATTGGCAGGAGATATTGATTTACTGAGTATGGAAAGTACCAGAGTGCTTGTACTTGGGATATCTTTTCTGTTGACACTGATTATTTTTTGGCTTTTACAGTTACAGCAACAAGGGTGGTTAATGGATTTAGCAGCCCTACCCTTTGGTATTAATATCCATTTGGATGGGGCATAAAGCAACTGCAAACCGGAGTATTATCAATCAAGCGCGTCAATTTTACCGTGAAGACAAGCAAATTGAGGACGAACTTGGCCCCGACTTTGATGAAACCGCTTACATTTCACAATTCCCTAAGTATGTTGAAAGGTTAAGACGTGCTATTAAGAATTTTTATATTGATTTGTGGTTTTACCATATCCGTATACGCTGCTTTGTTGTCATTGATTCTTAGCACCTATCAGTTTGTAAAAGTCATTATTTTTAATACTTTTTTAACACAGAGTTCACTGAGTACCACAGAGTCACACAGAGTTTAATATTTATTTTTCTCTGTGAAACTCCGTGTAACTCTGTATCTCTGTGTTGAATGAATATTTAAAAACTGATAGCTGGTAAAGTCATTGATATTAAAATGGCAGGTTTTAAGCCCGAAGATTCTGGTAAAATGAATTTTTATCTGTCAGTGGTAGACGATTTATTAAAACAGCCGGATGCTCAACCGAGCGTGGGCATGATTTTATGTCAATCAAAAAAAAATACTGGTAGAATACGTTTTACGTGTTCTCAATAAACCTATTGGGGTTTCGAGTTATCAATTAACGCACAGGCGATTTGCCAAACATTGAGCAATTGGAAACACACACAATGCTATCGAACCTATCAACGAGGAGGAAACTAAATGACAACAGCTACCACCATCCCCATTAAATCTGATGACCCAAACACCGAGTTCGCTTGTCGCACCATTGATAAAAAAGAACGTTCATTGTTGCGGATCGTTATCGATCGCGTGGCGGATCGTTGCCGCTCACGTTCTTTGTTTATTCTGCACTATTGCACCGGTTGCGGGGCGATTGAGTTGCCACCCACCATCACTTCTCGCTTTGACGCGGAGCGTTTAGGGATTCAGCCCATGGTGACACCGCGCCAAGCGGACATTTTGCTGATTACCGGCTATCTGTCCATTAAAACGCTAAAGCGGGTCATTTTGAGTTATGAACAAATGCAAGGCCCTAAATATGTCATCGGCATGGGTTCTTGTACTATCAACGGGGGTATGTATTGGCATAGTTATGCTACCATTAAACGATTGCTAGAATATCTCCCCGTCGATATGTATATGGCGGGCTGCATGCCAAGGCCAGAAGCCATTCTGCAAGGTTTTTTACAACTGATTGATAATATTGATAAAGGCCGTGCCAACACTTGGGAGGACTATTATCGCAATTATGACTATTACTTGGGCAACCAGCAAGCGTTGTTTGGCCCCGATTGGCATACCCCCACCGATGTCATTGCAGAAGCGCGGCATTATAATCTGTTCGATGACAATACGGTTGGCGAACATACCGCGTTACTGGCTAAATTTGCGTCAGAATATGTCACACAACCCATTCCTGTTAAAGTATTGCCGCGCGAGGAAATCGTTGAATGAGCGAACAATTACCTGAAGTCTTGGAATCCGTTTTTCGGGAAATTCCTAATCTTGTTTTTGAAGCACAAGCACCGCGCCGTCTGCGAGTCAAACTTCGAGCGGATGTACTTCCCGCCTTATTAGAATTACTTAAAGGCCGCGCCGGGTATTTACATTTGTCGGCCATTTCCTGTGTAGACTGGCCGGCACTGGATGAGTTTGAACTGGTTTATCATCTGTGGTCTTACGAAGTTAAAACGTTAGTTTCTGCACATATCCATATTCCCAAGCAACCGGGACACTATGTGTCAGTCTATGACATTTACACACCGGCCGCTTTTTTTGAACGCGATATTCACGAAATGTTTGGGGTGTACTTTGAAGGCTCGCCCAGTATGGAGCCATTTATTCTCACCGAATGGTCTGGCCCACCGCCCATGTTGAAGTCGTTTTCTACGCTTGGTTATGTCGAAGATACGTTTGGGTGGCAAGATTATTCGCCAGAGTGGTTAAAAGAGATTGAGGCAAAAGGGGGTGGTATTGTTGAATAAAGGAGTTCCTAAATAGTGTCCATCCAGAAACGCATTTTCCGTTCATTATGGTTGTTTCGGGAATTAGTCTGCCTAATGAACGACACCTCAAGAATAAACAGTTGAAGGGTACCACAATTTGTGCCACAATATTTTTGAAAATTTATCTGGTGATAAACTGGAGTACTTCGTTACACACCAGCGGAGCTTTGTAGCGCATCACCGGAAAATTGCTAAATTCCAGCACCATTAACAAAAATGGTCATCTCAATCATTGGAGTTTTTTAAATTATGACGACAGAGAATAAGCAAATGTTTTGCTATCAATGTGAAATGAGTGCTCTTGAAGGCTGCGGTGTCAAAGGCCAAAAAGAAGGCACTTGTGGTAAACCGGCAACGCTTGCGAGATTGCAAGATATGATGGTATTTGGTTTAAAAGGGCTTGCCGCTTATCGTGAACACGCAAAGGAATTGGAGGCCGATACCTCGGCAGTCGATGATGTCATCTCAGAAACCCTCTATTTTTCCATGACTAATGTCAACTTCAGTTTTGACGAACACATCGCACAACTGATGAAAATTGGACAGGCGGGTGTGAAAGTCATGGATCTTCTGAGTGAAGCGCATACGACAGTTTTTGGTATTCCAACGCCTGTGCAAATCTCCCAAAATAAAGCCGAAGGCAAAGGCATTTTAGTGAGCGGACACAATTTATCCATGATCCACAAACTCCTAGAAGCGACGGTGGGTAAAGGGATTAATATTTACACGCATTCTGAAATGCTCCCTGCACATGGCTATCCTGAATTGAGAGACTATCCTCATCTCAAGGGTAATATTGGGGGGGCGTGGCATGATCAAACCCGTTTATTTGAAAAATGGCCGGGGGCTATCATCGTCAGTGCCAACTGCCTTGAGCCACTAAAAGAAAGGTTTACTTACAAAGATCGCTTATTTACTTATAAAATTGTTGGGGCGGAAGGCATTCGCAAAATAGAAAATGATGACTTTGCGCCGGTGATTGAAAAAGCCCTAAGTTTGCCGGATATAACTGATTTTCGTAGCGAGCAGACCTTAGTGACCGGCCATCACTACAAAACGATCTTGTCTCTGGCACCCCAAGTTCTTGAGGCTATCCAGAGCAGTAAGATTAACCAGTTTTTTGTGATAGCAGGCTGTGATGCGCCCGGCAAAGCTGGCAATTACTTCCGAGAAATGGCCGTCTCTCTTCCTCAAGAGACGGTTATTATCACTTCCAGTTGTGGAAAATTCCGTTTTAACGATATTGATTTTGGAACGGTACCCGGTACAGACATACCCCGCTATTTGGATTTGGGACAATGCAACGACAGCAACGGGGCAGTTCATATTGCGCTGGCACTCAGCGAAGCACTGAATACCCCGGTTAACGATCTGCCTATTGCAATTGTGTTGAGTTGGATGGAGCAGAAGGCCATTTTAATTTTGCTCGCTTTATTTAGTTTGGGAATCAAGGACATTTACCTTGGTCCTAAAGTACCACAATTTATAAACGAGGACATTTTAAATTTCCTCGTTGAAACCTTTAACCTGCATTTTACAACCGACGCGCAACAAGACTTGCAAAAACTTGCTGCTTAAAAAGGGGAAAGGATTACTGGGACAAGGAACGTTCACCTGACACCTTAAAACACCTCCAAAAAAAATAATATACCCACAACACACCCCTTGTATCCCCTGAATTAATTTCCTGGGGCGTTGCCCCAGGCTATATTAATTTCGCACCTTCGGTGCTTTAAAACCTAGCACCGAAGGTGCGTATTATTAGGTGTGTGATTTTTTTTGATAACTAATAACCAGTACAACTTCTTTACGGATTTGACGGATTTTTTGATAACTGATAACAAGTACAACGGATTTACGGATTTAACGGATTTTTTGTTTGATAACTGATAACTGATAACTGATAACTGAAAATGCGTCCAGAAAATTATCACCCTGTAGAACACCCCGCCAGCCACGAATTTGAACTCTATTTTGGCCCAAACCACCCGGGCATTGAAGGCAATTATGCCCTCAAAGTGCGCCTTAGCGGTGATGAAATCGTGGATATCAGTGCAGATGCTGGCTATTTACATCGTGGCTTTGAAAAAATAATGGAAGAGCGTTTATGGATTCAAAATGTCGCGCTCGTTCCTCGTATTTGTGTCCCTGATCCCCCACCGATGGAAGAAACTTATGCACGGGCGGTGGAAATGCTTGGTGGCTTGGAAGTGCCTGAACGTGCTCAATGGATACGGGCTATGAACTTAGAAATGTCGCGTATCGCTGCACATCTCTTTATCGTCGGTGGCACCTCTGCTACCATTGGACAATATAGTCCTATGTTCTGGGGCATTCCAGATCGTGATCGCATACTTGACTTGTTTGAAGAACTCACCGGGGCACGAATTTATGGGATGTATATTACCCCCGGCGGTGTGCGCCGCGACATACCTGACGGTTTTCTTGACCGGCTGAGTCATCTTTTAGACTATTTAGACGCACGTTTGCCGGAGTACGATGACTTGTTTTTTAACAATCCCGTCTTTCATCGCCGTGCCGAAGGCATAGGGCAACTGACGCAGGAACAAGCATTAGCGTGGGGAGTCACTGGGCCAAATTTACGCGCCTGTGGTTTGCCTTTTGATGTGCGCCGTGATGATCCTTATTTAGTTTATGAACAATTAGACTTTGACATCCCTACCGAAACCGGGGGTGATGTGTTGGCACGCACCATGGTCAGACGTTCAGAAATGATTGAATCAACTAAAATTTTACGCCAAATTATTCAGCGTCTCCCCCAGATAAAGGGCCCCATTCGTTGTCATTTGCCCAACCCATTGGCTTGGAATATACCAGAAGGCGACGCTTACGCCCGCGTCGAAGCTCAAAAAGGTGAGCTGGCTTTTTATATCGTTTCCACAGGAGGTGCGAAACCTTGGCGAGTACATGTACGCGGCCCTTCCAGTATGCATGCAGTGCAAGTTTTAGAAAAGCTGTGCCTTGGCAGTCGGGTTGAGGATATTGCAATGATTATGTTTTCGCTAGATGCGTGCCCGCCGGAGGTGGATAGGTAATTAAGTACTTTGATCCCAGAAATAAACAACACCACACACTGATAGAGTGTAACCTCCATTTGATGTACTTAGATGTGTAGTTATTTAATGTGTTTTTATTGCCCACCACTGATGGTGTGACATATTTTGGGGCCGGCAACACGTTTGGTGGGCAACAAAAAGACGTTTGGTGGGCTACGAACTGATGGTGTGACATATTTTGGTGGGCAACGTAAAGAAGTTTGGTGGGCAACAAAAAGACGTTTGGTGGGCTACGAACTCTGAAGTGTTGAAAAAAACCACAAACTGATAGAGTGTAACCTCTATTTGATATAGAAGTGTAGCCACCCAATGTTTTTTATTGCCCACCACTGATGGTGTGACATATTTTGGGGCCGGCACGTTTGGTGGGCAACAAAAAGACGTTTGGTGGGCTACGAACTGATGGTGTGGCATATTTTGGGGCCGGCAACGTAAAGAAGTTTGGTGGGCAACGTAAAGAAGTTGCCCACCCTACGAACTCTGAAGTGTTGAAAAATTTATGCAGTACCCGGTAGCAATGATGCCAAAGTCGCCTTTAAATCTCGTTATGAAAACTACATTGGCGGGGAATGGGTGGCACCTTCCGATAATGACTATTTTGAAAATGTTTCCCTGTCACGGGCAAACCCTTTTGTGAAGTCCCACGCTCCAACGCGCAAGATATTGAATTAGCACTGGATGCCGCCCATGCGGCGCAAAAAGAATGGGGGCGAACTTCAGTGACGGATCGTGCCAACATGCTCAACAAAATTGCTGATCGCATGGAAGCCAATTTGGAAAAACTCGCCGTTGCCGAAACGTGGGATAACGGCAAATCGATTAGAGAAACTTTAGCGGCTGATATCCCACTCGCTATTGACCATTTTCGCTATTTTGCCGGCTGCATTCGTGCCCAAGAAGGCTCACTCGGTGAAATCAGTCATGACATGGTAGCTTATCACTTTCATGAACCGCTGGGGGT
>QNER01000306.1 GCA_003646175.1 Candidatus Parabeggiatoa sp. nov. 1 | reverse complement strand
TGAATCGTCAAAATAGCCGCTTCATCAAAACCGCGCAGGGCATTGGTTAAACGGAAAATGGCATCATTGCGATCCTCACACTGCGCTATCAATTTTGCCAACACATCATCATTGCACTTTCCCTGTTCAAACGCTGTCAACGTTTCACGCAACCGACGACGAATACGATCACGTAATTCCTCCGTCGCGGCTTCGGTAAAGGTAACCACCAAAATCGTATCTACAGTTAAATTTCTTTCTAAAATCAAACGGATAAATAACGTAGTGATGGTATAAGTTTTGCCCGTACCCGCGCTGGCTTCAATCAGATTGATGCCTTGTAATGGCGCGGCGAGCGGTTCGAGTTTTTCAATGGTGGGCGTATTCATAGTATTAGTATAACTACATGGATTTGATATAAGCAAGGATAAACCGAAAACAACTACAAGGATTGTATATAATAAAGGATTTGCTGGTAATCGTGCATAAAGGTGATGGAGTCCAAACTTTAGTTTGGACTACCCACAGGCATGAGCAAGTTTGCAACCTACTCCTCACGTTTACCTTGGTTTTAAACGTTACCGACGGGATTGCAAACCCCGTCCAGCAAACCAATCCTTGGTTGCAAAGCCTTTATTATATACAATCCTTGTAGTTATTGCTTAGTTTATTTCAATGACTAAACTTCGCCACCAATTCTTCACGGGAGGCTTGCAGGATTAAGCGTGATAATTCTTCGGGCGGTAAATTTTCGGGCGGTAAATTTAACATGCGTTCAATTTAACATGCGTTCAACTATCGGTGACAGTTCTTCATCAAGTTCGGTAAATTTGTACTGGAACAAAGTTTTTACCAAAATGCGCCGTTCTTCTGAACGCCCTGCCTGTAGTCCTGCCTGTAGTCCTTGTTGTAAGCCCAGCTGCATACCTCGTTGCAAGGTTTCTTTTTCCCAAGTCTGATACACATGTGATAAGTTCATCAATAACTCCTTTTCATCTTCGGTGAGTGCTGTCTGTTTTTCCTTTTCGCCTAAGTAGATGCGATATATCAATTTCTCTCACTTGAGTACAACGAATTACGTGGATAAACGAATAAAGCTTAACGATTCTTGATGATTTTTAAGACGTATGGGGTTCGTTCGAGAAATGGCCAGGCTATGAAAAAAGTCAGTTCAGGGATTATCAATCAATGATAAACTCACAATATTTGAATTATTAATTCGTTTATCCACGTAATTCGTTGTACTTAACTGTTGTACTTAACTGTGAAAATGGGAATGCGCCCGCACAATGAACAGGCGCGTGGAAACGAAAAACTATCTATTGCGATTAGCCAACGTGATTTGCCTAAAAGCCAAGTTGGAACGCAACTAAAATGTCAATTATATCATTCACAGTACGTTTTTTCGTACAAGGTTCGCCTTGTACTCCTGAGAAATAAACCACGTTTTTTCGTACAAGGTTCGCCTTGTACTCCTGAGAATCGTACAAGGTTCGCCTTGTACTCCTGATAATGTGTACAAGGTTCGCCTGAAACGAATGAGAATCGTACCAGGTTCGCCTGAAACGAATGAGCGGTGGTGGGTTTTGCTACACTACGCTCTACCCACCCGACAACGACTATGCCAAAAATGAAAATTCCTGTTTTTTCAACAACGTAGAAAACTCAGTCTGAGCCAGTGCTTTTTTCACCGCTTGGGTTATCTCGGCTTGAGAAGCGATGGCATCCTTTTTGTCCATCAGCAGCATCCGGACTGTTTGAAAAAATTCACGAAGCGCTTTAAGGACTTGTACAAACATTTCATCGCCACGCTTGTGGGATTCGTCCATCAGCAAACCAAACAACTTGATGGGTTTGTCGGTTAACAATTCCGGATGTTGTTGTAAAACCTTGACACCTTGTTCTAGCGTAGGCGCTTTTAACCATGCTAGGAGTTTCAACATGATTTCTGGCAATTCAAAAACTTCTTTATTATCAACGTTTTTCGCCACACTGTTCGCTGAGCGATCCTTTTTTGATAGCAATTGCTTCACCGCATACAACAACGCGAGATCCTTATTTGAAAGCCCTTCCTTCACCGTTTGCAATAACATCTGCCGCCCACGATAAAGTTTGACAAGATCCTCATTTCCTTTTTTACTGGCACTGTTGATAAGTGAAACAAATAGATTATCAACAAACTTGCTGAGCAATTGAGGATGTTGTAATATAATTGTGATGCCTTCTTCTGGCGTATGGCTTTCAAACAACAATTTCCGTAAGGGTTGCTCAATCATTTGTATATCAGATTTGTCTTGGTTCATTTTTTCCTTTTGGTAATGGGTAATGGGTAATGGGTAATAAATTTTGAAGCACTATACCCCGTTCCCTTAAAAAGGTGATAATCGCATTTATTGACGTTAAGCCACATCCGCCTTAAAAAAATAAATCCGTGCAATCCGTCAATCCGTTGTACTTATATCATGGTTTTCTTAAAATTGGATTTCGCTGCACTTGATTTATCCATTTGTTATAATAAAAAATGTAACTACTCAGCCCTGAAAGGGCGCTTTATTAAAGCCCAGGGCAGCGCCCTGGGTGCCAAAAATATCGCTCAAGCACATTACAACCCATTCTTAAAATTGGATTTCGCTGCACTTGATTTATCCATTTGTTATAATAACAAAAAATGTAACTACTCAGCCCTGAAAGGGCGCTTTATTAAAGCCCAGGGCAGCGCCCTGGGTGCCAAAAATATCTCAAGTACATTACAACCAATAAATATTAAAGGTATTATTGACTTTTATGACAACAACACTTTTCAAAACCCAAGTTAATCTTGGTGGTTTGATGGAAGTTTTAAGCAAAAACCTTTATTCCACCCCCACCGTTGCCATCCGCGAATTGGTGCAAAATGCGCACGATTCTTGTGTGCGTCGCCGCATCGAAAGCCAAGATGATTTTGAACCGATGATTAATATCATCACTGATCAAACTAAAGGCACATTGGTTATTGAAGATAACGGTGCCGGGTTAACCCACGATGAGATCATAAACTATTTGGCAACGGTTGGTTCGGGCTATACCCGGTTTTTGCGCGATCAACAAGCCAATGACGATGAAATGATGATCGGCTATTTTGGTTTGGGATTTTTGTCCGCTTATGTGGTTTCAAAGCGGCTGGAAGTTTGGACAACGTCTTATCAAGAACCGGAAAACGGCTGGCATTTTACCAGTAATAAGGCTGAGCGTTATTCTCTTGAAGACGCGCCTCCCCAACCCACTGGTATGCGTGTCGTATTGCATTTATCTGAATCGTTTCTGGATCTGGCTGATGCGTTTGTTATCGAACATTTACTGACACGTTATTGTAGTTTATTGCCGGTGCCAATTTATCTGAATAGCCACTGGGATGAGCCGGTGAATCATCAGCCACCGCCTTGGCGATTGGATAAAGCGACGGTTTCGCCCATTATACTGAAAAAACAGTGCCTTGAGTTTGCAAAGCGTTTTGAGAATAGCTTTGAACCGTTATGCACCATACCTATTGCGCCCACCAAGGACAGTAACGCAATGGGACTGCTTTGGGTTCAAGACGCTTCAACTTATGGCACTTCTGACCACCGAAATATCACTGTTTTTGTGCGGAATATGTTGGTGAGTCCAGATGAACGCCATTTGCTCCCGGTGTGGGCGGGATTTGTAGGCGGGGTGATTGAATCGGATGACTTAACCCCCACCGCCAGTCGTGAAGATGTCCAAAAAGATGGGACTTATGAAAAAATACAGTCGCAAATTAATGAAGCCTTGATAGAAGGACTGGCGAATATTGCGCGTAAAGAGTTAAGTACGTGGCGGCGTTTACTGAAACGCCATAACGAGGGGTTATTAGGGGCTGCGTTATGCGATGATCGCTTGTTTAAAGTGCTGGCAAACGATTTGAAAGTGCCTACTTCCGAAGGCGATTTGACGGTGCCCGCCATTTTTGAACGCAGTCATCATCATAAAATCTACGTGTCGATAGGCGAAGAAGGCAGTTATGAGGAAGTGATTTTTCGGGCTTTAATGACTCCGATTGTCTCCGGAATTCGTTACGCGGCTTTGCCGTTTTGTCAGCGTTACACGGAACTTTTCGGTGGCAAAGTCATCAAACTGGGGACTCAGAGTGGCAATGCAATTGTTTTTAAACGGGAAAAAATCAGTGATGCGGACCAACAGAAACTCCAATCGTTACTGGCGCAAACTGGTCAAAAGGTCATCCCGTCGCGTTTTCAACCCAGCCATTTGCCAATGGTTTTGATTCCGGATCGGGATTATCAACTGAAACAACGTGTGGAGGCTGATGAAGTTGATCGTCGCATTGGCGCGGCCGTGCTAACTTTGGCACGGGACTACACCAAAAAACTCCAAAGCGAAATCTCTGCTTATTTCTATGTTAATCTGGATTCTCCCCTTATCCAGCGTTTGTTGAGCGCAACGGGCGAAACTCAGCAACAGATAGCCAACTTATTGCGTTCTTTTACCCTGATGATGGGCCGTCATCATGATGACAAACTGGGCATAGATTTGTCGGAAGCGTTGGCCACCTTTTCAGAAACAATTTTGCAACTCATTGAAGATAAAAAGGTTTAATAGTGGATATTTGGAAATGGGTTTCCGAGACTCAGGCAGAATTGACTCATCAAGGTCATCATCGCCTCGTTCATTTAATGGAGATGTTGTCTTATTCTACCGTTACTGAAAATCACGTTCAAGTGGATGCACTCGTTCCCGAAGCTTTGGCGTTGGCAAGATCGATTAAAAATCATTGGATTGAAGTATTTATCCGCCATTGGCACTTACAAAGTCGGGTATTATCTCGTTATGACGTGACAGATATGTTACCAGAGGCTGTGAGTTTGTTGGAGTTTGCCCACCGCGATGAAACCCGTGGCTGTCCACAAAGTATTTGTGCGGTGCAAGACTTAACCAATTGTTGTGGAGTAGCGGATGGGCCCGGCTATGTTGAGGAACGTTTAGCGATAGCCAAGGAAACTTTGGCCAAGATTGATGTGACTTGGCCTTGTTTTATTTGCATTTCAGACGAATATGCCTCCGCCCTAGTGGATGGCAAGCGGTATGAAGAAGCACTCACTTTTTTAAAACAGCAAGCTCAGGCATTGTTACTCGCCAATCAATATGAAGCGCATTTAGAGTTGCGTGACAGTGAGATAAAGGCATTGATTCGCTTACAACGGTATGAAGAAGCTTATGCTATCAACCAGCTCGCTTATAAACGGGATGAAAACAAAAGTGATATATTGCGTACAGCGATTGTTGATGCCTGTATTACCGCCTATATAGGCCGTTATGAGGAAGGGAAACAGGCATTGCCTGATTTCGCCACGATTGCGCCAACCCCGAGTTATTATTTAAATTGGGCTGAAGCGGCGAAACTGTTGGCCGAAGCGGGGGTGATTCCCAATGATTGTCATTTGGATGCTCAATTCCAGCAGATGAGCGATAAATTGTCCCATAACGGTGTGGTACGGGAAGCATTTACGATTGCCTTGTGGCAGGCTGAACTGGCCTTAAAGCGGGAACAGTCGAAAACCGCCACGGGTTGCTGTGAACGGGCTGAAGCTTTGATACCGCGTTTGCGAAAACCTTTGGATGCGCCTCAATTGTTGGCAGAAATGCGTGCTAAGATATAGATATTCTCTCAACAGAAATCCGATTTCTTCAAGAAATCGGATTTCTCAATCTATAAATAGGTTTTAACATGGATATTTGGAAATGGGTGCTTGAGACTCAGAAAGACTTGACACATCAAGGCCATCATCGCCTCGTTCATTTGATGCGGATGTTACCTCACTATACCGTGAATGAAGAGCATGTCCAAGTGGATGCACTCGTTCCCGAAGCTTTGGCGTTGGCGAGATCGATAAAAAATCCTTGGCTTGAAGTATTTCTCCGCCATTGGTATTTGCAGAGCCGGGTGGCACATCGTCATGATGTGACGGATATGTTACCAGAGGCGGTAAGTTTGCTGGAGTTTGCCCATCGCGATGAAACGCGTGATTGTCCACAAAGTATTTGTGCAGTCCAAGACTTAACCAATTGTTATGAACAAGCGGATGGCCCCGCTTATGTTGAAGAACGTTTAGCGGTTGCCAACGAAACCTTGGCAAAAATTGACGCGACTTGGCCTTGTTTTCTTTGTATTTCAGTCGAATACGCCACCGCGTTAGTGGATGGCAAGCGGTATGAAGAAGCACTGGCTTTTTTAAAACAGCAAGCTCACGCACTATTACTTGCCAATCAACATGAAGATCGTTTGAACATGCGTGATAGTTGGATAGAGGCCTTGATTCGCTTGCAACGGTATGAAGAAGCTTATGATCTTCATAAACAGGCATCTAATCTGGGTAGAAGCAAAAGTGCCAGATTGAAGAAAGCGATTGATAAAGCACGTATTATGGCCTATCTAGGCAGCTATGAGGAAGCAAAACCGGCATTGCCCGATTTTGCGACGATTGCGCCAACCCCCCGTCATTATTTCCATTGGGCCGAAGCGGCGAAACTGCTGGCCGAAGCGGCGGTTATTCCTAATGATTGTTATCTGAATGCCAAATTTCAGCTGATGAGCGATAAATTTTCTCATAACGGTGTGGTACGGGCCGCATTTACGCTGGTTTTATGGCAGGCTGATCTGGCTTTAAAGCGGGGCCGTCCAAAAACAGCCACTCGTTGCTGTGAACGGGCCGAAGCCTTAATCCCGCGTTTGCGAAAACCATTGGATGCACCTCAATTGTTGGCAGAAATGCGTGCTAAAATAACAACCGCTTTAACCAATTTACCAACAATAACAACTGCTTGGGAACATCCACACCACGTTATAGAAGCACTTGGTGATGATCCAGAAACCAATTTAGACATCTTGGAAGAAGCACGCAAACGCTGGCCTGAGCATGAAAATATGGCATTGTTCACCGCCACTGCTTATGACGAAATAGGAGAACATCAGCACGGTATCGAACTGCTACGCCAGTATCTTGAGAGTTATCCCAATTCTCCTGATGTGGTGCTGAAATATGGTTTGTTACTCTTTAATGAAGAGCAACATGAGCCGTTGCAGGAGTTTGTGTTCGCTATGTTAAAACGTGATCTGGATAAAGAAGTCCATTTAAACTGTCACCGATTACTGACCACGCTGTATGACAAGAACGGAGATTTTGAGCTTGCCAAACCACATTTATTATCACTGCTAGAACAAGAACCAGATGACACTGAGAGCAGAACGTGGCTTGCCGAATTAGAACGCAAAACCGGACATCTGGAAAAAGCGTTGCAACACCTCGACGGGTTGGTTGAACAGCATGAAGAAACGGGTAATTATGACTGGGAACGTATGATTGTTGCTACTCTGTTAAAAGATTGGGATAAGGTACGACATTCGGCGGATAGATTGGGCTTTGAAAATATTCCAACAGAAGGCCCGATTGAACAAAACCGGGGACTGTGTCGCATTCAGTTTAGAGAAGCCAATGGCGAATCAATGACTTATTATGCGATAAGAACCGGGCCGGTAACGGCGCAAATCTTGGAGATGGCTTCCCCCAGCAGTCCCCAACACTATGACGATACCGTCGTGTTTGAGCCAATTTCAGTCACTGAACTTGATGAGGCGGTAGCGCAAGATGATGAAGAACTGATTTACACTTCAATTCAGATTACCGAAGCAGGTGGGTATACCAGTTATATTCTTGATGGTGTCCACCCAGGCGAAGAAGCATTGCAACAACTCAAGGATGCTTTAGCGATTTTCGGGTGTTCGTGCCAAGTGCAAAGTGGTGAACGTTATCAATTGCAGCGGGATGATGATTCTGAACCGATGCTTGGGCTGTATGCATACATTGCGGTGCCAGAGACTCAATCTTTGCAAGAAGTGGCTGACTTGCTTGCGACAATGACTCAAGATTATGCTCATCCGTTGATTTGGCAGGGCATTGTTGAAAAACTAGGTGACAACGAAGAACAGGAACGGCAGCTACGCATTGAAGAAGAGTATGGGCTTTAGACTTAGATAGCATCCACCCGGAAACTTCAGTTCCTAACGGAATGTCTAAATCCACACAGAAGTAGTTTATAGCGATATTTGTTGTGCTTTGACATAATTCGTCAATTGCTCATTCGCTATTCGTTTTATTCGTTTGGTTGGATATTTTCTGATTATAACGGATTCTGTTGATAATAAATTCAATATGACATTTCGTGATGCTATCGCTTTTTTGGCGATAGTATCACTTTTGCACTTTAAATCCTTAATAGGCTTGCCCGTCAAT
>QNER01000305.1 GCA_003646175.1 Candidatus Parabeggiatoa sp. nov. 1 | reverse complement strand
GCCCTAGGATATCATTCAATGAGGTGCCTAGCCCTGAAAGGGCGAGACATATGTTTCGCCCTTTCAGGGCTGAAATTCTAAACCCATAAATCCTAGGGCGTTGCCCTAGGCTAGTATGTCAGCCCCTTTCAGGGGCAAAGCAATCTAAAAAAGTCTTATGCGAACTTAGTGATTGCTGTACTAGGGCGCTGCCCTAGGCTTTAATAAAGTGCCCCGTTGGGGCTAAGTTTTAAAGCCCCTTTGGTGCGAAATTAATATAGCCAGGGGCAACGCCCCTGGAACTTTTCCCGTTTTGAAATTTGGTCGTCCTGTAGAAGCAGTGATGATGTCCAAACGGATACTATCCCATCGAGCGGGATAGCATCCGTAACATCACTACATGTTTAGGACTACCTGAAATTTTTCCAGTTTTGAAATTTTCTGAAAATCCTAATGAATATGATGAGCAACGATCAAAAACCACTGATTTTGATTGTGGATGACAATTCGCAAAACCTATCTGTGCTAGGGAACATGCTGAATAGTAATGGATACCGACTGGCAGCAGCCCAAAATGGTGTCCAAGCACTGGAATTCGCGCAAAAAAAATTGCCAGATTTGATTCTGCTGGATATTATGATGCCCGGTATAGACGGAATAGAAGTCTGCCTGCAATTAAAAAAACCGGAAATCACCAAGCATATTCCGATCATTTTTATTACCGCTTTATCAGAAACGAATGAAAAATTAAAAGCCTTTAGGGCTGGCGGTGTGGATTATGTCACCAAGCCATTTGTACCAGAAGAAGTCTTGGCTAGGATAAACGTCCATATAGAATTAAAAAAGGCGTTGAGAAGATTAGAAGAAATGTCAGTCACAGATGAGATGACGGGTACGTTTAATCGAAGATTTGCTTATGAGATTTTAGCCAAACAAATTCAAATGGCTAAAGAGGCGAGTTCCAGCTTTGTTGTCTGTTATGTAGATATAGATAATTTAAAAGACATTAATGATACTTTTGGTCATGCCGATGGCGATATCTTAATTAACACGGTGGTCAATTCTCTCAAACGTGTTATCAGAACCTCAGATTATCTCTTTCGGATGGGAGGCGATGAATTTTTGCTTATTTTTCCACAAGCGAAATTGAAAGATTCTGATAATCTGATTGAAAGACTTCGGAAACAATTGAATCACCAACAAGTTCATGGTCTCCCCATTGATTTTAGTTTTGGGTTTTCTGAATTCCATGCCGAAGATAATTTTTCGCCGGATGAATTAATAAAGATGGCCGATTCCAACATGTATGAAGCAAAGATGAAAAAAAAGTAAGATAGTGGCGCATAAAGATGGAGTCCAAACTTTAGTTTGGAATAGTTCCAAGATAAATCTTGGACTCCTTTTACCCGTCAATAGAAAACTGACAGAGTACTAGAACGAATAAAAATCATTTTCAATTGAAAGTGCGGTTGTCACTGGACGTAAGACGACCGGGTTACCTTCAGCCACAAACATAATGGGAGATGAGAGAATACTCAAAGCCTTGGTATCAGAACCAAGGTAACCGAGGTTGCCATTCACGCTGATCTGAAGTGGACAGTACTTACCGGCCGCAAGGAGTAACTCTGGTTCGGCAAAAAGTGCCATCATCACAAAGCTGCCTTTTAAACGTGCGGCACTGATTTTCATCGCATCAATGGGTGAGAATGGAACATCCAAATAACGCTGGAGAAAAGATAGAACTAATTCACTGTTGGTTTTCGTCTCAAATTCATACCCCAATGCCCACAAATTGTCTCGGATGTCAGACAAGTTATCGATGTCGGTAACGCCGTAATAGGCTACCGCCAAATGTTCAGTCATGTAAAAATGCACAGCGGGACCGTTTTTATCGTCTTTGGCACCTTCTTGGTGCATGTAAGCGATGCCCAAGTGTCCAGAAATCGGTTGTTTTTGCAATAGGTCAAGCAAATCTTGTCCGGTTCCCGGCGTGTATTGATGTTGGATGCGCCCATCCATTAAGGTGGCGACACCGACTCCCTCGAAGTTGCCATATTCTGCCTCCAAACGCTGCAATCCTTGGAGCACAGTAGGTATCACATCTTGAGTATTTGAAGTATTAAAAATACTTATTAACATAAAAATTGCCCCCTTATAAATATAAGACTTGCGATTGTCGAATAAATCGGTGTGGATAAGGAAGCCTCAAATTCTTGAGTTCCTTGAAAAGCGATATAGATTTTCAGAAAAATAACGTAACGAAACGGATGCTATCCCTTTTTAGGGATAGTATCCGTTAACCTCACCTAATTTCAGTGCCAGCCTTATTAATAGGGGCCCAATTTTTAAAAACAACCACCTGAACAAAAAATATAAGAAATTTAGTAACTACTCAGCCCTGAAAGGGCGCTTTATTAAAGCCCAGGGCAGCGCCCTGGGAATTTACATACATCATAAACACTGCACCTGGGGCGTTGCCCCAGGCTCTAATAATTCGCACCAAAGGGGCTCCTGGGGCGTTGCCCCAGGCTCTAATAATTCGCACCAAAGGGGCTCCTGGGGCGTTGCCCCAGGCTCTAATAATTCGCACCAAAGGGGCTGAGCCAGGGGCGTTGCCCCTGGCTTTAATAATACGCACCAAAGGGGCTAAGTTTTAAAGCCCCAAAGGGGCTAAATTAATATAGCCAAGGGCAACGCCCCTGGCTCAAGCTTAAATCGGGAGATGGGGAGCAAGTTCTCTATGAGCGGACAAAAATATTCGGCAGTACGGTTGCAACAAGAGCGGCAAGAAAAACTGAATCTTCGGCAAACACTGGAAAGCTTGGAGACAGAAACCGTTGCTCTGTGTCAGCAATTAGATAATACTAAAAACAGTATGTCAGAAGGCCTCCAAGCGACTTTCTCCAAGGAAATCAACATGGCACAACAGTGGCTGAAAAAGGCGCGTTCTGCCGCAGGCCATTATTATGATTATGATGATTCTGAAGGGGACAGTGAACTGTTCATCCTCAAAACGGCTGGTAACCGCCAACGACAGCTAACCGCTGCCGGACGGGGCCATCTGAAATCTCTGCAACTTACCTTGACCCAAAAAGCGGATGCGATGGGACAAGCACTGGCTAAACAGTTGGCAGATGCAAACCAACAATTATTTCAGCAGCTGCATGTCTTACAACTTTGGTGTGGCGAAGATTCCCTCAACACTTGGCAACAGACATTGGCTCAGGCTAATAACTTACTTAAGACAGAACACTATGGCACATTGCAAACACAGCTGACTGATTTGCAACGCGAGCTCAAAGAAAAAGGCGACTGGGCTTCGGCGCAGGAGGAAAAACACCAGCGGCGGCTTTATCTACTTAAAGCGTTGCGACAGGTGGCCGCCGAGTTAGGTTTTGCGGAACTAGACACACCTCAGTTTGAAAACAACGATGATCGTGGCAGCCGTATCTTGCTATCAGTGGATACCTACAATCAAGGGCGTATTGATTTTTACCTCACCCTGGAAGGATTGGCTTCTTTCTCTGACATGAACCATGAACGTTGCCCGATAGAATTTGGCACATTGTCTCAACAGTTGGAAGCAGAATTTGGGGTTCAAACTCATTTTTGTTCGATAGAAGGTAGCCCTGAACAAAGTTTGCGCCAGAAGGGTGAAAAAGAGTTGCCTGATGATGGTGGTAGGATGGCCGAAGCATAAGGATTTGATATTCTATCATTTCTAAAGCCTAGTTCGTAGGGTGGGCAACGTCTGTTTGTTGCCCACCAAACTTCTTGGCCATCACAGCGTCGTAGGGTGGGATCGCTGTCGCTACTTTCTCAAACATTATCCCGAATCTTAACGCTTAGCAGCCCACCATTTTTCACTAGCGCGAGTATTGGAGTGCAAGGTTAACTTGCACGAGTACGAGTGGATACTAAATAAAAACCAATAGAGAACCAAATGGCAGTATGGATTCACAATTTTATTAACGCCTTACAAGACAAACCAGTAGTTATCCTGCATGGTAATGTGCGGGATCGTTATATTGATAAAGAAGGTCGTGTATACGATAACCTGACAAATTTACTGGAATATGTTGCCCAGGCCCTGCCATTACGTTTTTCCGAGCGGGTTATTTACGATATGGTAGGGCATGAACGTCGCATGGCGGTAGCTGAAGATTCCCAACCACCTGCAACAGAGGCATTTCAACCAAAATGGCAAAACCCCAATGATGAATTGGCAGCCACTCAGCCACCGCCTCAGCGCGGTGGACAAAAAGCACCCCCATCGCGAGTACTGGCTAACTGGTTGCAACTGATCAGTGCCCCGACACCCAATCGGTTATTTGTTATGTACTACTTGGATAAATTGGTGGCCTACAGAAACACCTACCTAGATGAAGAAAAGGAACTGCTACTTTGGCTGGAAAAACTGATTGAAAACATTACCCCTAACCACCGCCTGGTTCTGGTGGCCTTGCAAGACACGATGATTCCGCTGGAACTGTACATAAATGCCCCAAAAGTCAGGGTATTGCCCATCCCTTTACCGGATAAACACGACCGTTTGGCTTATTTCAGCTATCGTCTGGAAAAAAACGAACTTCAGGCGGAAGAACTAGAACTCGCCGTCGATTTCACCGATGGACTGTTTTTGCATGATTTGGATGCCATTATCAAAAGCTTTCAGGCCAACGAAACACACGGCCGTTTAGAAATACGCAGGTTAATTAATCGTTACCGTATTGGCGAACAGGTGGATCATTGGAGTACGTTGAACATTGAACGGCTCAGCAATGCGATGACATGGTTTGTGGAACAAGAAGGTGTTAAGGGCCAAAACGAGGCCATTCAAAGAGTCGTTGATATGTTGACTCTCGCTCGCGCCGGGTTGACAGGTATGGCCAGTGGTACCAGTTCCAAACCACGCGGCATATTATTTTTTGCCGGCCCCACCGGGGTGGGCAAGACGTTTGTGGCAAAAAAACTGGCTAAGTTTCTGTTTAGCACCGAAGAAGCTTTTTTGCGGTTTGATATGAGTGAATTTAAAGAAGAGCACACCGTTTCCAAACTCATTGGCTCCCCGCCCGGCTATGTTGGCTTTGAACAGGGCGGTATGTTGACCAATGTCGTGCGGGAAAAACCTTTTATGGTGATTCTGTTTGATGAAATTGAAAAAGCCCATCCGAAAATTTTTGATATTTTTCTGCAATTGCTTGATGAAGGCCGATTGACTGATAGCCATGGGCAAACCGTTTTTTTCACAGAGACGGTGGTCATTTTTACGTCCAATATTGGTACACGCACTACCAACAGCAAGGATGAGTTTACCGCCGAACAACAGCAACTGGAAACCATTCTCAACAGTCCCAAGGTTCAGGAAATAAAAAAACAGCGTCACATCCGCGAACATTTTTGCCAGGCGGTGGAACATTTTTTTATGTTTGAAATCTCACGTCCGGAACTGCTTAATCGCATTGGTAACAACATTATTCCTTTTAATTATATCCATGATCCCAAAGTTCAGAAAGATATCATCCGTTCCCATCTGCAACGAATCCGTGAGGAGTTTGAAGACAAATGGCGTAACAATGGCTACTACTTGCAAACCACTGATGAATTAGTCCACTGGCTGGTGCAACGTTACCGTAAGCGTTTTGAAAGTTTTGGGGCTCGCGCCATTACCAGTGCGATTGAGAGAGAAATTATGTTGCCGCTGGCACGCGCTGTGTTACGCGCTGAGCATTTCGGGCATCGGGAACAACAGTTTATGTTGGAAAAAGCGCAAGATAGGGAAAGAATTATTGTGCAAGTCAGTTAGGTTTTTCGTTTCAGGCGAACCTTGAACGAAAAATGGCGAGTCTCATTCGTTTCAGGCGAACCTTGTACGAAAACGAATATTCTCAGGAGTACAAGGCGAACCTTGTACGAAAAATGGCCTCAGGAGTACAAGGCGAACCTTGTACGAAAAATGGAATTCTTTGGGGGGCAAACCCGTTGTGTCAATTCATGGTTCAAACCTATTTCCGGTTTTTTGATAACCGAGACTTCAGAGACGAATTCCTGAGAAGCGACGCTGCCCTCTCGTACAAGGTTCGCCTTGTACTCCTGAGAAATAAATCAATCAGAACCAAGTTTTTTTGTACAAGGTTCGCCTTGTACTCCTGATAAATCAATCATCACGCCGTTTTTTCGTACAAAGTACGCCTGAAACGAATGAGAAATTGGTAAAAGGATAAAAAAGGATTGGCAGGCAAAAAGAGTGAGTATTTCTCATTTTTACGCCAGCGCGGCGCGTGGAAACCTGCAAAAAACTATATAGGAGAACAATTTATGAAATTTTCGTATGGCATCTGTGATTTTGAGAAAATAATCAGAAACGGTTATTTTTACGTTGATAGAACTGACAAAATTCCACTGATTGAAGAGGCTGGTGAATATCTACTTTTCTTGCGCCCGCGTGGCTTTGGAAAAAGTTTGCTACTCTCCATGCTAGATAATTATTAATTATGATGTCGCTAAAGCGGAGCAGTTTGAACAATTGTTTGGTTCTCTGTCCATTGGACAAAATCCCACCCCAAAGCATAATCAGTATTTCGTGATGAATTGGGATTTTTCGGCCGTGATGCCAACAAACGATCCGCTTGAACTTCAACAACGGCTGCATTGAACAGTTCATTGCGCATTATGACGGTTTGTTGGATTATCGCATTCAACAGCATCCCATCGATGCGTTGCGTTCCCTTCAATCTGTGTTTGCCGCACTTGAACGGACACCTTATAAATTATACTTATTGATTGATGAGTATGATAACTTTGCCAATGAGGTGATGATGGCGGGGCAAAGTGCTGCCAGCCGGGAACGATATGAGGCACTGATTCAGGGGGAAGGCGCGTTAAAAGCAATATTCAAAGCGGTTAAAACCGGGACGAAAATACATATAGACCGTATTTTTATGACGGGTGTTTCGCCAGTGGTGATGAGTGATATTAGCAGTGGCTTCAATATTGCTAAGAATATTTACCTTAGCCCCAAATTTCATGATTTATGTGGTTTTTTTGAGCCGGAAATTCAAGCAGCCCTGAACCACATCGCCAAAGAGTGTGGCTTTTCTGAGCAACAAGTGTTTGAAGCTTTGAAGCTGATGCGAACCTTTTACAATGGTTATCGTTTTTGTTATGAGAAAAAAGCGTTGATTTACAATTCGACGTTAGCACTTTATTTTCTGAAACATTTCCAAGAAAATTGCCAATATCCTCGCCAAATCTTAGATGATAACTTGGCGATGGATAGGGCGAAAATCGTCTATATTTCCAAGCTGCCAGAAGGTGAACCGCTGATCTCTCAGGCGTTGAATGAACAAGAACCGTTAGCTATTGCAGAATTGGCTTCTCGTTTTGGGGTCAATGAGATATTGACGGCTACCAAAGATACGCCCTTTCTGGCATCGTTATTGTACTACTTTGGCGTATTGACCCTTGGGGGGAATACTTTGGGGGGTAAACTGATTTTCAGGATACCTAACTTAGTGGTGCGGAAGTTATATCTGGAACGGATACAGGAAAAACTGTTGCCAGAGTTTGTCGCGAAGAATGAAGCAACGCGGGTGGTTGAACAGTTTTATAAAACCGGTCAGATACAGCCGTTGTGTCAGTTCAGGGAACAAACCTATTTCCGGGTGTTTGATAATCGAGACTATCGTTGGACGAATGAGTTAACCATTAAGACGGCCTTTTTGGCGCTTTTGTTTAGTGATACGTTCTATATTATGGACTCTGAAGCGTCATTAGATAGGGGCTATGCTGACTTGATTATGATAGTTCGGCCTGATATGCGACAGTATCAATTGTTGGACTTTTTGTTTGAGTTCAAGTATGTGAGTTTAAAGCAAGTTGGCTTAACCAAGGAACAAGTCAAAGCAATGAGCTTTGAGGAATTAAAGGCTTTGGAACCCATTGCCGAGAAGTTGGCGGAATCAAAAACGCAGCTAGAAGGTTACCGGAAAACCTTGTTAGCTACTTACGGAGACACATTGCGGTTACGCACTTATGGTGTGGTATCAGTGGGTTATGAACGGTTGGTGAATGATGGAAATGATTTGTAGTGCTTGCTTGCTAAAGTGCTTTTGCTTGCATTTCAATCATAACCAAGTTTTTTCGTACCAGGTTCGCCTGAAACGAATGAGAACTCACGCCGTTTTTTCGTACAAGGTTCGCCTTGTACTCCTTTCCAATCACGCCCGGTTTCGTACCAGGTTCGCCTGAAACTTCTGTTCCATCACGCCCGGTTTCGTACCAGGTTCGCCTGAAACTTCTGTTCCATCACGCCCGGTTTC